>CAJXTP010000037.1 GCA_913061335.1 uncultured Loktanella sp. | reverse complement strand
GGGTTGAGTTCGACCAGATCAAGCGAACAGACAACGCCGCTGTCGGACAACATTTCCATCACAAGATGTGCTTCACGGTCAGTCGCCCCACCGGGCACTGTGGTCCCAACGGCTGGTGCAACCGACGGGTCGAGGAAATCAACATCAAGCGACACGTGCAGGATGCCACCTGCTGCTTGGACTTTTTCAAGGAAGATCGCGAGGGGCGCGCGAATGCCGCCTTCGTCGATGCGCCGCATATCGGCAAGGTCAACGTTCATGTCCGCAAGGGCTGCGTGTTCTTCTGGGTCAACGGACCGCAACCCGATCATGCAGATGTTTTCGGTTTTCACGGGTGACGTCACGGGTGGGAACATGTCGAACCCCTCGCGGCCAATGTAATAGGCGGTTGGTGTGCCGTGGATATTGCCGCTGTCGGTGCTGTCGAGCGTGTGGATATCGGTATGCGCATCAAGCCAAAGCACGAAGAACGGTTTATTGATCGACGCCGCATGTGCCGCCATGCCTGACACGGTGCCCATTGCCAGCGCGTGATCGCCGCCAAGAAAGATCGGCACACCGCTTGGCGCATTGTCTTGCGCCGCCGCTTGCAAGGTTTCACACCAGCCGACGTTTTCTTCGAGCTTATAGAGCGCCTTGTTTGCATGAGCGATTGGCGCGACAGGTGCGGGCGCCAGATTGCCGATGTCGGTCACGGTGTGCCCAAGGGCGGTGATGGCTTCGGCAATACCGGCGGTGCGGTAGGCGTCAGGCCCCATAAGGCAGCCGCGACGGCGTTTACCGCAATCAACAGGGGCCCCAATTAGGATGAAGTGTTTTTGTGTCATGCCCAGAGTGTTGCCCATTATGGTGGTGACCGCACCTATCATTATGTGCAATATGGTAGTCAGTTATACAATTTGGATGGTGTGAATGGACAATTTGGATAGTCAGTTGATTGCGGCCCTACGCCGTGATGGTCGTGCGTCATTGTCGGTGCTTGCAGCAGACCTGAAAGTCACCCGCGCCACTGTGCGTGCCCGCATGGACCGGTTGCAGGCGGCGGGGGATATTGCCGGATTTACCGTGCTGACTCGCGCCGATGTTGCAGCCCATCCGGTGCGCGGTTTGATGATGCTTGAGATCGCCGGACCCGGGACCGAGCGGATTGTGTCGCGGCTGCGCTCAATGGCGGCTGTCACGGCGGTGCATTCGACCAATGGCAATTGGGATGTGATTGCCGAGATTGGCACTGATAGCTTGGAAAGCTTTGACGCCGTCCTGAACGCAATCCGACAAATTAGTGGTGTGATGCGATCGGAGACCAGTTTACTTCTTTCGAGCCGCCGCTAGCCAGATCAGCATCAGCCCAAACGAGAACACGGCGTTCCAGCTGGCCATCGACAGGCTGAGAAATTCCCAAGATACTTGGTCACACATGATCAGTTTGTCGCCAGTCAGGGATAAGAGATCGGCGCCGCTGGATGCGTCTAATCCGCCGCCTGTGCAGCTGCTGGGACCGGGCCAATAGCCGCGTTCAACGCCGGAATGGAACACGCCGATGCCAGATGTGATGGCCGCCGCAACTGCGCCGAGCCATGGCCAGACGCGTGCAGGAATAAGAAGCGCCAATACACTGATACCGATGGCGGCCATATGCGGCCAGCGTTGCCAGAAACACATCTGACATGGTGGATAGCCCAATGCTTGGAAAATATACGCGCCGCCGAGCAGTACAAATGACCCGAAGGCCGCCAGTGATGTCAGTTGCTGTTTGGTCATGTGAGCCCCACAAGTGCGAAGCCGCCTACAAGCAGGACGCAGAAAAGAATAAACATTAGCCCAAGCCGCTTTTCAATGAAATCACGGATTGGTGCGCCGAATTTCCACAGCAATGCTGCCACGATAAAGAACCGGAGCGCGCGTGCGATGATGGCGGAGATGATAAAGACGGGCAGGGACATGGACGTCACACCGGCCATGATTGTGATGACCTTGAAGGGCAGGAATGTGACCCCCGCGATCAAAACGACAAGAGCGCCATGTGCGTTGAACTGTTCTGAGAATGCGGCGACGGCGTCGGCTTTGCCATAAAAATCAAAGATTGGCTGGCCGATAACGTCGAATAGAACCGCGCCTATATAATAGCCAAACAATCCGCCAAGAACCGATGCCACGGTGGCCACGCCTGCAATCAGGAATGCGCGGCGCGGTGCGGCGATGATCATCGGGATCATGATGATGTCTGGTGGGATCGGGAAAAACGAGGATTCCATAAAGGCCACGGCTGCCAACGCCCACAGAGCGTAAGGCGACTGCGCCAAGGAGAGAGTCCAGTTGTATAGTCTGCGTAACACTGGATTGCCCTTGGTTTGCGTTCGGTTACCGCGTTAGGCCACGTGCCGCCATTGGCGTCAACCGATTGATGAAACGAAAAAGCGCGACCGTACCGATTGGCAGGTCGCGCTTTTTATGTTGGTAGCCGTGGCCGGACTCGAACCGGCACGCCCGTTAAAGCAAGGGATTTTGAATCCCTCGTGTCTACCATTCCACCACACGGCCAACGAGAGCCTCGATAGCTAAGAGCGCAAAAAGACACAAGATATAAATGACCCTATTTGAGGTGATTTTTTCGCGGTCATTGTTCACCCCAACCCGATTCCGCGTCTAAGCGCCGCGAGACATACAAAATCATCGATTGAACCCATGCTCTGCCAAAGATGTGACCAATCACGTGTAATTTTCTGGCTTGTTGCGCATCCGGAAACAGTAAATGGCCGTAAAACCGGACGTCGAACATTTTTTTGACGCAAAGTTAAGGCCAAAGCCGGGTAAATGGACTTTACGGTTAATTTTACACAATCATCGAACAAAGTGTCTAAAATTTAGGCTAAAACCCGAAAAGGCTGTACTTTAGGACAGGTGATTGTTCGGGCATTGGCAACAATCAATTTTTCGCCGTGCTGTGTCGCCAGCGTGCACGGGCTGAATTTAGTCATATTCCGTCAATTGTGAGCAAATTATGAAAATATTTCCCTTTAGCGAAGCGACCCAATTGGGTATCTCACAACTGGGGGGCACAGCGATCTTTATGCAAAGGTCGGGCCTGAATCGTATTAGATTTAGGCATATTGTGATGTCTGCGACGTAAGGCGAAGTCCTTTCACTGCGGATGAGTGTTTTTAATGTCGGCCGCGAGGCTGGCGATTGCGATCGTATGCCCGTGCGAATTAGTGGTGCTGCGTGAGCTAAGTTTTTGCGTCCTATTTTTGGACGTGAAGGGTCAACGGAGTGAACAAATGTCAAATCTAATTTATCTGGGTAATTATGCATCGGTCGATGTGAATGAAGGCGACTGGAACGCTGAGAACGCCAACGCATTGGTCGGGATCTCGCGGGACCACACTGAACTAGAGCTCATTCAAGCCACGCCATATGATGGTGGTGACGGGGTCGTCCATGATGACGAATCTGGCGCAAACGACCAGACCGTATATTATATAGACGGCCAGTATTTCTGTAATCAAACCGACGCAACAATGACTGCTAATGTGACATTGACCCTGTCCGATGGCTCAACTCTTGTTGTTGAAGTTGTCATGATGCAGCAAGAAAATGGTGATTTGTTCATCTCTGACCTGCTGAATGGTGGCACACTTGATAACCTTGAGATCGCGAACGTTGAGATCTCCGAAATTACCGTATCAAATTCTAGCGGCTGGTACTCTAATCAGTCTGTCGACAATACGACATTTGCGCCTGTTGACGAAAACTTAGATGGCACAGTTGAAGGTACCTCTGGCGATGACGTCATTGACGGTTCCTACGCTGGCGACCCTGAGGGCGATTGCATTGATGCCAATGACCAGATTCTTGCTGGCGCAGGCGTGAATGACGACCTTGTTTATGCGTATGCAGGCGATGACCTTGTTCTTGCTGGCGACGGCGATGACGAAGTTTATGGTGGCACTGGCAACGATACGCTTTGCGGTCAAGATGGCGATGACCTGCTGTTTGGCGGCGTTGGTAACGACATTCTTGAAGGCATGAACGATAACGACACGTTGTATGGCGGCGCAGGAAATGACCTGCTGACTGGCGATGCGGGCGAAGACGAATTGTACGGCGGCGCGGGTGATGACAGCATTACTGGCGGGAGCGGCAACGATGTTATCTGCGGTGACGATGACGAAGGATCACCAATCGGTCGCGTAGACGAGTTGACGCTTCAGTGGAACGAAGTTGCACCAAGCGGCACAGAGATGGGCGCGTCCCAGACATACGGTGTTGGCGGCATGGACGTCACTGTTGGTTTCACACAGCAAGATGAAGGCGCGATTGGCTGCATCGAAACGACGCCAATGTATGTCGAAGCTGGCGAGAACTTTGACCCTAATTCGGGTCTTTACCTTTACGGTCGTGGCGGCGAGGGCGGTGTTGATAACACTTCTACCACAACCCTGACATTCACGTCTGACGACGTGGCATATGCCGACGAAGTCCAAGATGTGTCTTTCCGCATCAACGACATCGACAACGGCACAGATGCCGACGACCATATCGATATCGTCACTGTGCGTGCCTATGATGCGGACGGCAATGAAGTGCCTGTTACGATCACTGCGGAATCCAATTTGCAGATTATCAACGGCAACACGGTAACTGGTGGCGTTGAGCACACAGATGGCGTGACGCCTGACAGCCAGCTTGGCTCAGTTTTGTACAACATCGCAGGCCCGGTTGCTCGCATCGAGATTGATTACGACAACGGTGAAAGCACCGATCAGCGTATCGACGTGACTGACATCAACTTCTTCACTGTTGCATCGGATGCCGTAGACGGTGTTGCCGGTGACGACGTGATTTCTGGTGGCTCTGGCGATGACCTTATTTACGGCAAAGGTGGCGACGATACTGTTTACGGCGGCACTGGTAACGACAGCATCGATGGCGGCACTGGCAATGATTTCTTGCTTGGCGGTGACGGCAATGACGAGATCGAAGGCGGCGACGGCGATGATACGCTTTGCGGTCAAGACGGTGACGACACGCTGTTTGGCGGCGCTGGCAATGACATCCTAGAGGGCATGAACGACAACGACGTTCTGTTTGGCGGCACTGGCGACGACCGTATCTATGCGGACTCAGGCGACGATGAAGCCAATGGTGGTGACGGAAACGACAGCATCTATGGCGGGTCCGGCGATGACACGTTGTCTGGCGATGCCGGTGCAGACCAAATCTTTGGTGGTTCTGATGCCGACCTGATCATCGGCGGCGCAGGCGATACCGTTGACGGTGGCGCGGGCGGTGACGACAACGACGTTCTTGATCTGACAGGGCAGGGTCCATTTATCCTGACTGGTCCAGGCGGAACAGGCGATCCGATCCCTGACAGCAACGGCAACGGCATTGATGGCCGCGTTGTGTTTGTTGATGAGTTTGGCGTTCCAACTGGCGAAATCATCGATTTTGTCGAGATCGAACAAATTATTGGCGTCCAGTCCAACTTGGCCCCCGATGCGGTTGATAACATCTATAATGTGACTGCGACCGAAGCGGCTGGCGATGTTGATGGCAACGTCATCACCGACGACACGGGCGCAGGCCAAGACAGCGATCCAGAAGACGACGATTTGACTGTCAGCGCTGTTGACGGTGTTGCAGGCAATGTTGGCACTGCGGTGGCGGGCGACAACGGTGGCCTGTTTACGATCAACGCTGATGGGACTGTCGACTTTGACGCCAATGGCGATTTTGACGGCTTGGGTCTGAATAACACAGCCGAAACATCGGTGACCTATACCATCGTTGACGAGGGCGGTCTGGAAGACACCGCAACCGCAACGTTTGTGGTTTCAGGCATCAACGACGGCACTGTGCAGGGCACCAGTGGCAACGACATTATCAACCCAGATATCCCATATGTGGATGCTGACGGTGATATCGTGGATGCCAATGATGCGATCTTGGCAGGTGATGTTGGCAACGATGACTTGATCATGGGCTTCGGCGGTGATGACAGCATTGATGCAGGCGAGGGCGACGATGTTGTCTTTGGCGGCACTGGCAGTGACGTTATCGAAGGTGGTGTCGGCAACGACGTCATTGACGCAGGTAACCATATCGATCCCGCCATTGATTATGACTATCCTGGCAATGATCCATATGAGAACGATCAGTTCCCTGACAATGATCTGGACACGGTATTTGGCGGCGCGGGTGATGATATCATCACCACGGGCGACGACGATGACAGCATCGACGGCGGCACGGGCAACGATTACATCGATGCTGGTATCGACGACGACAGCGTCACAGGTGGTACAGGCAACGATACGATCATCGGCGGCCAAGGTGATGACATCATCGAAGGCAACGAGGGCGATGACCTGATCTATGGTGGTCTGGACACAGAAGTTCTGAATCTGCCTGATGCGATTGATCCGGCACCTGATGACAACCGTGATACGCTTTATGGTGGCGCAGGCAATGACACGATCTTTGGTCGTGACGATGCCGATACATTGTTTGGCGGAACTGGCAACGACGTGCTGGACGGTGGCATCGACGATGACCTGATCAACGGCGACGATGGTGACGACACCATCTATGGCGGCCAAGGTAACGATGTGATCAACGGTGGCGAAGGCCACGACCTGATCTTTGGTGGTTTGGGTGATGACACAATCCAAGGTAACTTGGACGATGACACCATCTATGGCGACGAAGGCAATGATACGATCACAGGGTCCCTGACCGATGATCTTGTCTTTGGTGGCACTGGCAACGACGAAATCCGCGGCGGCACTGGCGACGACACGCTGCATGGTGACGACGGCGATGACTTCATCCAAGGTGGCTATGGCGCCGACAGCATCACTGGTGGTGATGGTGACGACAGTCTGAACGGTGGCTTCGGCGACGATATGATCGAAGGCAACGAGGGCGACGACACGATTGCCGGTTATGATGGCAATGACACTATTGATGCCGGCGATAACGACGACGTTGTTTATGGTGGTCGTGGTGACGACAGCATCCTTGGCGGTGCTGGCTCGGACACGATTTATGGTGGTGAAGGCGTTGATACAATCCACGGCGGTCTGGCATCTGACACGATCCTTGGCGGCAATGGCGGCGACGTTGTTGTTGGCGGCGAAGACCCAGATGACAGCGACATCGATATTCTGGATCTAACTGGTTCCAACGTCGACTATATCACTTACGTTACTGGTGACCCAGAAGCAGGCACGGTGAACTTCCTTGACGGAACCACCATGACCTTTAGCGAAATCGAGAATGTGATCCCTTGCTTTACGCCGGGCACCACAATCGCGACCGCAAAAGGCGAGCGTCTGGTAGAAGAGCTTACTATTGGCGACCGGATCATCACCCGTGATAACGGCATCCAAGAGATTGCATGGGTTGGCCACAAAGAGATGACTGGTAAACAGTTGGTGCAAAACCCGCATCTGAAACCAATCCTGATTAAAGCAGGGGCTTTGGGCAACGGTCTGCCAGAGCGTGACATGATGGTATCGCCAAACCACCGCGTGCTGGTCGCATCTGATCTGACACAGCTGTACTTTGAAGAGAACGAAGTATTGGCGGCTGCCAAGCATATGGTTGGTGCCAACGGTATCCACGCCATCGACGTCATGCAGACCACCTACGTGCACTTTATGTTTGAGCGCCACGAGGTGATTTTGTCGAACGGTGCATGGACTGAAAGCTTCCAGCCTGGCGATTACTCGCTGAAAGGTATCGGGAACAGTCAGCGTAACGAGATCATGGAAATTTTCCCTGAACTTGCGACAAAGACTGGCCTTAAGGAATATCAGTCCGCACGTAAGGCGCTGAAAAAGCACGAAGCCAAGCTTTTGATTAAGTAAGGCGGTTTCAGGGTGATTGGCGATCTCATTGAGATTGCCACGCAGACCAATCTTCGGGCGTGTCCAGATCATGGCGCGCCCGATTGTCGTTGAACCTATGTAAATGGGTTCTGGCCGCAAGCGGTTTGACGATGCTTTCGCCGCCACTGTCACCACGTAGATCTGCAAATGCTGGTCGCAAGGATGCATCAAAGATAATCGGGTGGCCTGGTTTTCCGTCGGGCGTGGCACCGCGCCAAATGAGGTCATTTTTGTAGGTTTTTGTGGCGTTAAGAACGCCCATTAAGTCACTGTTAGTAAGTGATATAAGATCGCCCAAGATGATCATAAACGCATCACATTCCGGCAGCTGCGCGACCGCGCCACGCATGGTGCCACCGATGCCTTCGGAGGCCATGGGAACAATCAAAGGGATCGCCGAGGTGCCGTTTAGTGCCGCCAAACGCGGATGGTTGTCGGATGGCAGCGCCACATAAATCGGGCCGATCCCCTTGGCCGTATCGATCTGTCGCCGCAAAAGCGGGACACCATGCACATCGCGCATCAGCTTATCGGTGCCGCGCATCCGCGATGATTGCCCCGCCGCAAGAATCAGAACCGGAATCATGACCGCATTTTGTGACCATCAGGATCAAATGTTGGCTCAATTTGAACGGCGGCGCGCAGTTTACCCATGATTTCGATTTCGACCTGTTTGCCGATCTGCGCATGTTCACGCGGAATCAGGGCCATGGCGATGGATTTGCCAGTGTGGTGCGAATAGCCACCAGAGGTACAGAACCCTTGCACGGTGCCGTCAATGAAAACGGGTTCATAGGCCACGACATCGGCGTCTTCTGCATCAACCTCGAACACGACGAGAGTGCGGGCAGGCGGCGTTGCCCGTTCGGCCTCTGCGACTGTCCGCCCGATAAAATCTGCGTTTTTCTTAAAGCTGATGAACCGATCCATGCCGGTTTCTGCCGCCGTATAATCTGGTGAGAATTCGGATAGCCAAGACCCGAAGTGCCGATCAAGTCGCAGCGACATCATTGCCCGCATCCCAAATGGCGTGATCCCAAGCGGCTGCCCTGCGGTCCATAATGTCCACCAAAGTTGTCGTTGATCCATCGGGTCGCAGTAAATCTCATAGCCCAGATTGCCAGTGTAGCTGACCCGTTGCACGGTGCAGTCAACTTGGCCGACCGTCATGCGCCGCACATCGAGGAATTTTATGGCGGCGACATCTTCGCGGGTGCAGGCGGCCAGTAGATCACGTGCATTTGGCCCTGCAATTTGAAACCCTGTGCGGCGGTCTGAGACGTTGCGCACACGCACATTGTCGCCCAGATGCTGCATGAACCAGCGATAATGCACCTCTTGGGCGCCGTAGCTGGCGGTCAGTTGAAAGTTGTCCTCAGTCAAGCACGACACAGTGAAATCACCCAGCAGGCGGCCCTTTGGGGATAGCATCGGCGTCAGTGACATACGCCCGATCTGCGGAATCCGCCCTGCCATGATATAGTCGAGCCATGCGCGCGCGCCGCGCCCAGTGACAGCAAATTTGCCGAAGTTCTGGACCTCGTTGATGCCCACAAAATTGCGCACCGCGTGGACTTCTCGTGCTGTGGCGTCAAATGCGTTGGACCGCCGGAAGGTCGGTTGCTCGAACGTTGGCTCGTCATTTTGGGCGAAGTAATTTACGACTTCTAGTCCAAATTGCTGCCCCCAAACCGCACCCAGATCGCTAAAGATGTCGTACATCGGGGAGGTCCGGTGCGGCCGTGCTGCGGGCAGTTCTTCGTTTGGATAGCTGACGGAAAAACGCCGTTGGTAGTTTTCAACAACTTTAGGCCGCGTGTAGCCGGGGGTGATCCATTTGCCAAAGCGCGCCACGTCCATCGCGGTGACATCGCGTTCGCATTCGCCTTCAATCATCCATTGCGCAAGCATGAGGCCAACGCCGCCGCCTTGGCTGAACCCAGCCATGACACCGCAAGCCGACCAGTAGTTGCGCAAACCGGGAACAGGGCCAACCAGCGGGTTGCCATCGGGCGCAAATGTGAATGGTCCGTGGATGACCGATTTGATGCCAGCGCGTTCCAGAACAGGAAAGCGGTTGAACGCGAATGCGATAGAATCTTCGACTTTATCAAGGTTGTCAGGCAAAAGTTCATGGCCAAAGTCCCACGGTGTGCCGTCCACGGCCCAAGGTTTGCAGGGTTGTTCGTAAAAGCCGATGCACAAGCCGCGGCCTTCTTGGCGCAAATAGCTTTCGCCTGCAGGGTCCATGACGTGCGGATGTTCGGTGTCACGTCCGTAAATTTCGGGAACGTCTTCTGTGACGAGATACTGGTGTTCCATCGGGTGCAGGGGCAGGTATACGCCCGCCATTTGCGCAACTTCACGCGCCCATAGCCCACCCGCATTAACGATGTGTTCGGCGTGGATCGTGCCTTTGTTGGTGACTACATCCCAGGTGCCGTCGGGCCGCTGGTTCGTTTCGGACACCATACAGTGGGTTTCGATGGTTGCGCCGCCCATGCGGGCCGCCTTGGCGTAGGCGTGGGTCGTGCCGGACGGATCTAGATGCCCATCAAGCGGGTCATAAAGCGCGCCGATAATTCCGTCGATGTTGGTGATCGGGGCAATTTTTGCGATTTCTTCGGGTCCGACGATCTCGGTTTCTAGCCCCATATACCGATGCTTTGCCCGCTCTGCGACGAGCATATCAAACCGATCTTGGTTGTCCGCCAAGGTAATGCCGCCGACATGGTGCAAGCCGCACGACATGCCTGTGATTTCTTCAAGCTCTTTGTAGAGTTTGATCGTGTAGCCTTGAAGCGCCGCCATGTTCGTGTCGCCGTTAAGCGTATGAAAACCGCCAGCCGCATGCCACGTTGACCCCGACGTCAGTTCAGACCTTTCCAGTAGCATGACGTCAGACCAGCCAAGTTTCGTCAGGTGATAAAGAACGGATGCGCCGACGACGCCGCCTCCGATGACTGCTACGCGGGTTGTGGTTTTCATGGGGTGCTCCTGCGGTTTGATGTCGTCAGCTTGGCAGAGCAATGCAAGCGGGCCAAGGCATCACCGACAAAATGTGTCGCAAACGTTGAATGTTGCTACGAGACACGGTTTTGTCGCAGTGAGGCAAACTTGTTTTCAGATTCTCGGACAGATTTGACCCAATTGTTGTCGCCAAAGGAATGACCCCATGCGCACCCATGCCCAAGCCGTTGTCATCGGAGGCGGCGTTATCGGCTGCTCTATCTTATATCACCTCGCCAAAATGGGCTGGACGGATAGCATTCTGTTGGAGCGTGACGAGCTGACGTCTGGGTCGACTTGGCATGCGGCCGCCAACATTCACGGGCTGCATGACAGCACGAATATCAGCCGCATTCAGCACTATACGATGAATTTGTATAATGAGCTGGAGGCCGAGACCGGTCAATCGTGCGGTGTATTTCAACCAGGGTCGCTATATTTGGCGCAAACCGAGGCCCGCGAACATCAGTTGCGATTGCAGGCTGCAAAGGCCAAGTTCTACGGGATGAATTTTCACGAAGTTAGCCGCGATGAAGCAGAGCGTTTGCATCCGCTGGTCGACTACGATGGCATCCGCTGTATTATGTTTGAACCTGATGGCGGCAATGTTGACCCAAGCGGTGTGACCAATGCCTATGCCACTGGTGCGCGCAAAATGGGCGCCGAGATTGAACGGTTTTGTCCGGTCACGGGGACTGAGCAGCAGCCCGACGGAAGCTGGATAGTGCGCACGCCCAAGGGCGACATTCATGCGCAATGGGTCGTCAATGCCGCTGGGCTTTGGGGCCGCGAAGTTGCTGCGCTGGCGGGTATTAAGCTGCCGCTTTTGCCGACAGAACATCAGTATTTCGTGACCGAAACCATTCCGCAGATCGCCGCGATGGACCGCCGCCTGCCGTCAGTTGCAGATCGTGATGGCGAGTATTATTTGCGCCAAGAGGGGCAAGGATTACTGGTTGGTGCCTATGAAAAGGACGTCCGGTTCTGGGCCGAGGATGGCACGCCGCAAGGGTTTGGCCACGAGCTGTTTGCCGATGATCAGGAACGTATTGAGGACAATATGCTGCGTGCGATCGACCGTGTGCCAGTTGTCGGTGAGGCGGGAATCAAACGGGTGATAAACGGCCCAATGATCTGGTCGCCTGACAGCAATGTTTTATATGGGCCACACCCTGATTTGCGTAACTACTTCTGTTGTAACGGTATTATCCCCGGTTTCAGCCAGTCGGGTGGCATGGGCCTAATGGCGGCGCAGTGGATGGTCGAGGGCGAAAGCCTGTACGATATGTTTGCGTGGGATGTTGCCCGATTTGGCAAATGGGCCGATGCAGGGTTTACCAAAGCCCGCGTTGGCGACCAATATGCCAACCGGTTTGCCATCCATTTCCCGAATGAAGAACGCAGTTCGGGCCGCCCTGTACGTGTCAGACCTGCGCATGATTTGCAAAAATCGATGGGGGCCGTGATGGGCCTGAACTATGGCTGGGAACACCCGCTTTGGTTTGCAGGTGAGGTCGGGACCAAGGACACAAACGGGTTTACCCGTCAGAATTGGTTTGAACCAGTTGGGGTTGAGGCACGGATGCTGCGCGATGCGGCTGGGATCATCGATATCTCGAATTTCGCCAAGTATTTTGTGCGTGGTGCTGGTGCTGCAGATTGGCTGAATGCCGTGTTTGCCAATAACATGCCAAAGGCCGTCGGACGGTCTTGTTTGACGCCGTTGATTGGTGTGCGCGGTGGGATTGCGGGCGATTTCACGGTGACTAAACTGGCCGATGATGAATTTATGTTCATCGGTGGTGGCATGTCAGAGCGCTATCATTCGCGGTTCTGGAACATGGTTCCTTTGCCTGAAGGCACCACATTTGAAAGCCGCACAGATGCGATGTGTGGGTTTAACGTGGCAGGGCCAAAGTCGCGAGAATTACTATCGCGGCTGACCAATGCCGATTTGTCGACTGAAGCATTTCCATTCATGCGGTCGCAACAGATTGAAATTGCGGGTGTGCCTGTGATCGCGCTGCGGGTGTCGTTTACCGGTGATCTGGGCTGGGAATTGCACTGTGCCGAGGCCGATCAATTGCGCCTTTATGAGGCATTGTTGGAGGCCGGAATACCGCTTGGGGCTGGACCTGTTGGCAGCCGCGCGCTGATGTCGTTACGCGTTGAAAAGGGCTATGGATCTTGGAGTCGCGAGTATTCACCAGAATATTGGCCGCAAGAGGTTGCTCTTGACCGTTTGATAAAGTTGGATAAGGAATTCTTGAACAAATCCGGATACTTAAAGGTCAAAGATAATGCACCACGTGAAGTGTTGTCGCTGATCCATATTCAAGATGCGCAGGATGCCGATGCCACCGGCGGCGAGCCGATTTTCTTGCCTGATGGTACACCAGTTGGGCGCGTCACGTCCGGCACATATGGGTATAGCGTGGAAATGTCGCTCGCGCTTGGTTACCTAAAAGGTGTTGATGCGGGTGCTGAAGTTGATGTGATGATCTTGGGTAAACCGCACCGTGGTGTTGTGCTGTCAGAGCCACCATTTGATCCAAAAGGCGAAAAACTGCGGGCGTAAACCCGCAGCGATTTCAATGTTTTATGGGATGATACGCGAGTATTTAGTGCCCTCAAGAGTTGCGCCGACGCGCAGGCCTGCTTGGGCAAACACAACTGCAATCACCGGAGCGAGCGACGTTGTGGTTTCGGCCTGCAGCATTTCACCGGTGTCATTGATTGCGTAGGTGATATCAGCGCCAGCCGCCCAACCTTGGCCGCTGCGGAAGTTTTGCAATGCGTCTTGCGTCATAAAGAACAACACGTGGCTGTATTGCTGCGCGCCGATCTGCAAACCTGCGGAGCCTGATGTGGTGGAATAGTAGTCAACCGTGCTGCCACCGACTTGGAGCGCGCCGCGCCCAAACGCCCCGCCAAGGCCAAGGCCCACTTCGGTCACCAATGGCATGACGAGCATACCTGCCGATTTGTCTGCTAGCTCTCGGGTCCCGGGGAATTTATCGTACATGAAATTTAATGTACTGGCTGTGCGTGCATCAATTGTCGCAGCACCGTTGCTGCCAATGCCGTTACCGCAGGCTGCCAGCGTCATGCCAGCGGCGGCCCCGATAAGGGCGGTCCGTCGTGAAATATGTGTCATTATACTGCCTTTATGCCTTGATCGTGTGAAGCTGTTGCCGCTTCATTCGGGCTCATACTAAGCAATTTGCGCGAATCTGTCACCTGCTAGATAGTAGTTTGAGCAAGAAATGACCCAAGAGGCGCCGATAATGCACAAAGCATCCTGTTTATGTGGGGCGGTATCGATTGATGTTGATGCCGCGCTAACGGATCCAAATGCCTGTCATTGCAGCATGTGCCGCAAGCAATCGGGCCATTATTGGGCGTCGGTTGATGTGCCAAAGACCGCTTTGACCATTCATGGTGCGGATAACGTCACGTGGTATCAGGCCAGTGAAAAGGTCCGGCGTGGGTTTTGCAAAACCTGTGGCAGCTTTTTGTTCTTTGATGCGCTGTTTCAAGATTGGACAGCTATTGCGATGGGCGCGTTTGATGGCCCGACGGGTGCCAAGCTTGCGATGCACATTTTTACTGATGACAAGGGCGACTACTACGATATTGCCGACGAGCTGCCCCAAAACGGCCAGTGATTAGCCGTTCAGAAGTTTCGCGGCTGCAGGTGCGAAATAGGTCAAAATACCGTCGCAGCCTGCGCGTTTAAAGCACATCAGGCTTTCCATCATCACCTGATCGCCGTTGAGCCAGCCGTTTTGTGCCGCCGCCTGTATCATCGCGTATTCGCCGGACACTTGGTATGCGTAAGTGGGGACGCCGAACGTGTCTTTGACCTGCCTGCAGATATCGAGATATGGCATGCCCGGTTTTACCATGACCATATCCGCGCCTTCTGACAGGTCACGCGCGACCAGCCGCAGCGCCTCGTCGCTGTTGGCGGGGTCCATTTGATAGGTGTTTTTGTCGCCTGTCAGCGCCGATGACGCACCAACCGCGTCGCGGAACGGGCCGTAAAAGCTGCTGGCGTATTTTGCGGAGTAGGACAGGATAGTGACGTTTTGAAAGCCTTCGGATTCGAGCGCAGACCGGATCGCGCCGATGCGTCCGTCCATCATGTCCGACGGCCCGAGGATATCCGCACCTGCTTGCGCCTGTGCTATCGCCATTTTAACCAGCGCCTCAACCGTGCGGTCATTCACGATTTGCCCGTTTTCCACAAAACCGTCGTGGCCGTTGATATTATAGGGATCAAGCGCGATGTCTGTCATGATTGCGATATCTGGCACCGCATCTTTGATGGCGCGGATGGCGCGGTTGCTGATGTTTTCAGCGGACCATGCCAGCGCACAATCCTCGGTCCGTTGTTCCATGCCTGTATAGGGAAAGATGCAGATCGCAGGGATGCCAAGGGCGTGCGCCTCGCGGGCTGCGATGACGGCGCGGTCAACTGTTTTGCGGGTAACGCCGGGCATCGAGGCGATTGGTTCCTCGGCGTCGGTGCCTTCCATCACAAAGATCGGCCAGATGAAATCGGACGGGGTCAGCACGTTTTGACGCGATAGGGCGCGCAAAGCCGGGCTTTGGCGCATCCGGCGCAGACGTGTGGCGGGGAATGGGGCAACGGTGGGTTTCATCAGAGCGGGCCTTTCTGGTCACACACGTTTGGTCGCATGGATTTTGACGCTTCACAAGTCTGGGCAACCGGCGGTGGTAACGCTATTGTCCGAAAAAATCGGTTCAACAATAATAGGCTGCCCACATTGGACTGGAGTAACGCAATCCTACACGTGATCGATTTGCGGTCTTTCTCAAGCCTTTGGTATTGGGTGCTGGTCGCGATTCTATGGTCCACGATCAGCAATTGGGTGATGGGCGTGCCGTCCGATATGATTTACCGTGCGCGTAATAACGGCGGGCAAGCGGCCGAAGATCTCGCGGACTTGGTCCGTATCAACGTTAATCGCCAGTTGAATGTCGCCGCGATGGCGGGCCTTTGGTTGTTGGGGATCATGTGTTTCCTGCTTACGGCGATGGCGGCCCTTGGGTTTGGATACGGCGTGGAACTCGCTCAGGCGATTTTTCTGTTGATGTTTCCTTTGTCGCTTATTGGGTCAATGACTTTGTCGACTGGGCGGCTGATTGCAGCAACTGATCCGCAAGGCGACGATTTGTACCGTATTTTATTGCGACAGCGGCTTTGGACGCAAATAATCGGAATGGCTGCGATCTTTGTCACGGCGCTTTATGGCATGTTCCATAATTTGGCCGTTGTCCGCTGGCTCTGACCCATTGACACAGCGGCGGCGCACAGTAGGTCAGGTTTCATGACAAGCCCAAAACATATTACCATCGCTGGCGCCCCCGAAGGGTTTGATGCCAAACTGATTCTCGCTGAGGTCGCAAAGTCTGGTCCGGTGATGCATGTCGCGCGCGACGATAAGCGGCTTGCTGCGATGCAGGCCGCATTGGCGTTTTTCGCGCCAGATATGCCGGTGATCATTTTTCCGGCTTGGGACTGTTTGCCCTACGACCGCGTGTCGCCAAATGCCGATGTATCTGCCGCCCGTATGGCGACGTTGGCTGGGCTGGTACACGGGATGCCAGATAAGTTTGTTTTGTTGACATCATTGGCCGCCGCGACACAGCGATTGCCTGCGCGGTCGTTATTGCGCGATGCGGCGTTCAAGGCCCGCGTCGGTGACCGGATTAACGAAAAAGCCTTGCGCGAATTTTTGGTCCGCATGGGGTTCACCCAAAGCCCGACGGTGATGGAACCGGGTGATTATGCCGTACGCGGCGGGATCATTGATATATTTCCACCGGGGCAAACGGGTCCTGTGCGGCTGGATTTGTTTGGCGATGTGCTTGACGGCGCACGCCGGTTTGATCCGGCTTCACAGCGCACAACCGAACAGTTGAAGATGATCGAGCTTGCGCCAGTGTCCGAGGTGATACTTGACGAGCAAGCCATCACGCGGTTTCGACAAAATTACCGGATCGCGTTTGGCGCTGCTGGCACCGATGATCCGTTATATGAGGCCGTCAGTGCGGGCCGCAAACATGCGGGCATTGAGCATTGGCTCGGCTTTTTTCAGGACGATCTGGAAACGCTGTTTGATTATCTGCCCAATGTAACCGTGACGCTTGATGATCAGGTTGGTCCTGCGCTGTCTCTTATACACATCTGACGCTGCCGACGAATAGAGAGGTGTAGAT
>CAJXTP010000036.1 GCA_913061335.1 uncultured Loktanella sp. | reverse complement strand
TATTTATGTCCGCAACCGCGACCAATTTGAGCGCCTTAAAGATCGGTGCAAATTCCAGATATGTGGTCGAGATATTCCCGCATCCAATGATGCCAACGCCAAGTGGTGTCATGCCAGTTTCCTTTAGAATTTCAAGACAGCCGCAAGGCTGCGCTGTGCAAAGCGTGCGTCATCGCGTGGATTGTCGTGCTCAACGACGTAGTGGTCGACGCCAGTTGATTTCAACGCGCCGTGGATTGCTGCCCAGTCCATTGTGCCTTGGCCGACGTCTGCCCAGCCATCTTCGTCGACGCAATCCCCTGCTGGTGCGATGTCTTTGATGTGGACTGCAGCGATCCGTCCGCTGTATTTGTTGATCCAATCGACAGGGTTCAGGCCCGCCCGTCCGACCCAGCCGAGATCAAGTTCCAGCAGCAGATTTTCGTCAGCCTGTGCGATCAGGTCGATTGGAAATTCGCCCGAGTCCAGTGCTGCAAATTCAAAGTCATGGTTGTGCCAGCCAAATTTGAATCCTGCGTCTTGGATCGGCTTACCGGCCTCTGCCAAACGTTTGCCGAATGCGGCCCAACCTGCTGCATCGACAGGTCTGTCGTCAGGCATCAAATAGGGCGCGAACACGGTTTCCAAGCCTAGCGTTTTGGCGGTGGCGATTGCCGCCGCTGGATCGCGTTCAATGTCTGCCACTCCCATGTGGCAGGACGGCATGATGAGCCCGTTTGTATCCAGCTTTCGCTTAAGTGCATCAACGTCGTCCAAGATGCCGCCGTAGCCTTCGACAGCCTTATATCCCGCGTGGGCCAGCATTTTCAGGGTGCCGTCAAACGATGACGCGTTGCGCGAGCAGTAGAGCTGATATGCGATGTGTTTCATGGTCTGTCCCTTAGGCGTAAGTTGCGCTGCACAAGTCGCGAAGCGTGAATTTTGGTGTGCTGTGTGGGTCGGTTGGTGTGAACCGCAATTGCACCGGATGTTTTGGCAAAATGGTGATCGCGTTGTCGCTGATACGGCCCGCCACGTCCGCCTCGACGGCCACAAAAAGCGCGAGTGTTTCGCTGCTGATATCGATGATATAATCCGCACCGTCGCGGGTGATGGAATGCATCAAATTTGGCGCCAGAAGGTCGTAGGTTTTATAGGTGCGCGGTGCAAAAATGTCCTGTCCTGCGGCCCCATCATCGCCATCCCAAATGACCAATAGCATTTCGCCCTCGCCGATTTGATCGGCTGAGAACGTCATCAGGTCGCTAGAATTCGCGTCGATCTGCGTTATTTTATCGGCCAGAACACGCTGTGTGCCTTGCATGTCTACGGCGCTTGCCTTGACGTTAATTGTGCTGCCGGCCGGTGCATCGTTGATCCCTTTGATCGTAATTTTCCCGTTCTTTGGCACGGCCGTTACAAGCGTTGGCGCAAAGAACCTGCGCGCCATGTGGTGCATCAGTTTCCAGTCACCGCCGTGGTCCAGCGACGCCCACGAGCACACTGGCCATGTGTCGTTAAGTTGCCAAATCAGCGTGCCCATGCAGTGTGGTGCGAGCGACCGCCAATGCGTTACAGCCGTCTTGATCGCCTCGCCTTGTTGTACTTGGGACAGGTACACGAAGTCGTCGAAATGCTTGGGCCAGCGGAAGTATCGGAACATGGTTTCCGCAATCCGAGCGTTTCCACCTGCGTTCTTTTGGTGGCTTTCCAAAACGGGTGCCGCGATATTCATGTCGTCTGGTCCTGCAAATTTGCGGATTGCGTTCATCGACGGATAGGACTGGAACCCGAATTCGCTACAGAACCGTGGCGACACATCCCGGTAGTGGTCAAAGTCTCGTCCTTCATGCCAAACCGACCAGAAGTGCATGTCGCCTGATCCGTCGTCGTGCCACGCATCCTTGAAGTTCAGCGGCCCCGGGGAAGGCGACGATGGCCACCAGTTCGCCTGCGGATCAGTGTCTAACAACGCATTTTCGATACATGTGTTCAGCCGGTCATAGTTCACAAGATACCTGTCGCGGTCGGTGCGTGTTTCGTCAAACCACGTCAGCGCCCCAATCAATTCGTTGTCCCCGCACCACAACGCAATGCAAGCGTGGTGCTGCATCCGACTGACGTTATCGGTGACTTCGGCGCGTACCTCAGCCAAGAAATCGCGTGTCGACGGGTAGGTGTTGCAGGCAAACATGAAGTCCTGCCAGACCATCAGCCCCAACTCGTCGCAGATGTCGTAGAACCATGTCGGCTCGTACCGCCCGCCGCCCCAAACGCGGATCATGTTCATGTTTGCGTCGACCGCAGATTGTAGCAGGTCGCGGGTTGCTGCGGGTGTGATCCGTCCTGCAAGCGCGTCCGCCGGTATCCAGTTCGCCCCTTTGGCGAATACGTCTCGTCCATTTACGGAGAACTTGAACCCTAATCCAGCCACATCAGGTGTGGTCACCAAATCAACGTTGCGCAGCCCGACCCGCAGGGTCGTGTGCGCCCCCTTGGCGGTCACGGTCAGGTCGTAAAGCGGTTGCTCACCTTGACCTGCGGGCCACCAAAGTTTCGGGTCCTCGACCGTAATCACATGAGTGCATTTTCCGTTCACCAAACTGGTCGTGTGGTCGTGCCCGTCAAAGCTGATGGTGACGTCGCCTGTGTGGTGCGACACTGCGGACGTGACAGTCAGGATGCACCCGTCGCTGTGGTCTTGGTTGACCAACACGCTGTTGATACGCGGCCTTGCAGATGGTTCGATCCGCATGTCCCCATAGATGCCAAATGGCGCGAGCGCGATGTTCCAATCCCAGCCAAAATCACACTGCATTTTGCGCAGCATATTCCCGTTCGGAATTGGTGAATTTGATGTCTGCCAAGGCAGGAAAAACGGATGCGCGTCTTGTGCCGCTTGCCCTGCTTTGACGGGGGAATGAAAGGTCACTTTGATGGTATTTTCACCGACCTTTGCCGTACCCGCAAGAGGTACACGATAGTCGCGGAAACTGTTCTGCGCGTTAAGAACCACCACATTGTTGACCCGCACGGTCACAACCGTGTCGACCATCGAAAGCACCAGATCAACGTCTGGGTCCGTCAGGTCGAACACCTGCGTCGCTGTCCAATCGCGTTCACCAATCCAACGCAGATCGTATTCGTTTCGCCCCCAGTACGGATCGGGAATTAGGCCAGCAGTGTGCAGCGCGCTGATCCCATCGCCGGGCAGAAAAAGGTCGCAAGCATAGCCCCCGCTGTCATCAGACAGCGACCAGAGGCCAGCCAAATCGACAGTCATTACAGACGCGCCTCGGATTTTGGATCGAACAAGGATGCGCGTGCTGGGTCGATACCCACGGTCAGGGTTTCGCCCTTTGTGACCTTGGCTTGTCCATCCATGCGAATGCGGAATGTCTCGCCGTTTAGGGTGGTGTAGACCAGCGTGTCAGAGCCCATCGGCTCAACCAGTTCCACGACCATATCCATCCTGTGCGGTGCACCGCCAGCCAGCTCGCCTGTGATGATGTGTTCGGGTCGGATGCCGATTGTCGCGGCCCCATTTGGTGCGGTGTCACCCACGAATTCATAACCATCCACGGACATGGTCAGGTCGCCGCCTGCAAAGACGCCGCCTTCGAGTTTACCTGTGATAAAGTTCATTGACGGTGAGCCAATGAAATCCGCCACATAAAGGTTCAACGGTCGGTTATAAATCTCGTCTGGGGTGCCGAGCTGCATGATCAAGCCGCCCTTCATCACCGCGATCCGATCAGCGAGGGTCATCGCCTCGACCTGATCATGGGTCACGTAGATCATCGTGTTTTGAAGTTGGTTGTGCAGGCGTTTCAGTTCAACCCGCAGGTCGGCCCGCAGTTTTGCATCAAGGTTGGACAGTGGTTCGTCGAACAGGAACACATCCACGTCGCGCACCAATGCCCGCCCGATTGCAACCCGTTGCCGTTGTCCGCCAGACAGCGCACCTGGTTTACGGTCAAGCAGGGCTTCGATTTGCAGGATTTCTGACGCGCGGGCGACCCGTTTTTCGATCTCGGGCTTGGGTACTTTGGCGTTTTTGAGGCCAAACGACAGGTTTCCCCTAACCGTCATCTGCGGGTAAAGCGCGTAGGATTGGAACACCATACCGATGCCCCGATCCGATGGCTCTGCCCACGTGACGTTTTCACCTTTGATGAAAATCTGCCCGTCGGTGACTTCTAGCAGTCCCGCGATGCAGTTCAGCAGTGTCGATTTCCCGCAGCCCGACGAGCCGAGCAGCACGAGGAATTCGCCTTCTGCAATTTCGAGGTTCAGGTTCCGCAATACTTTGACGGCGCCAAAGCTGAGGTCCAGATTTTTGATTTCTACGGAGTTTGCCATGATATATTCAGCCTTTGACTGCGCCAGCGGCGATGCCGCGGACAAAGAGTTTGCCTGAGGCAAAGTAAATGATGAGAGGGACCAGACCGGTCAGCAGAGTAGCCGCCATATTCACATTGTATTCCTTGATCCCTTGGACCGAGTTTACGATGTTATTAAGCTGCACTGTCATCGGGTAGGTCGACGGTTTGGTGTAGATCACGCCGAACAAGAAATCGTTCCAGATGCCTGTGACTTGTAAGATGATCGCGACCACAAAGATCGGCAGCGCCATTGGCAACATGATCTGAAAGTAGATCTGCCAGAACCCAGCACCGTCGACGCGCGCCGCCTTAAACAATTCCTCGGGTATCGAGGCAAAGTAGTTGCGGAACAGCAGCGTCAGGATCGGCATCCCAAAGATCGTATGCACCAAGACCAAGCCACCGATTGATCCCATGAGACCGATTTCGCGCAATAGGATCACGATCGGGTAGAGCATCGTTTGGTACGGGATGAACGCCCCGATGATCAGGATCGTAAAGAAGACTTCGGAGCCTTTGAATTTCCAGTTCGACAATGCGTATCCGTTGATGGATGCGATAGTTACTGACAAAAGTAGCGACGGGATCAGGATGCGTACAGAGTTGCCAAAGCCGCGTGAAAGACCGTCACAGTTGATGCCTGTGCAGGCCTGCGACCATGCCTTGACCCAAGGTTCAAAGGTGATTTCCATTGGTGGGCCAAACACGTTGCCCATGCGGATTTCGGGCATCCCCTTGAGCGATGTGACGACCATCACATAAAGCGGCAGCAGGTAATACATGCTGACCATGATGAGCGTGCCGTAAAGGAAAATATTGGCACGCGAGAATGCTTTTTTCGGTTTCGGGCCGCGCGGGCCAGTCATGGTAATATCAGCCATTTTTACGGCCTCCAAATTCGAGGTAAGCCCAAGGGATCAGGATGATCACAACCGAGAGAAGCATCATGGATGAGGCCGCAAAGCCTTGGCCCAAGTTTTGTGCGCGGAACATAAGTTCGATCACGTATTTCGCGGGGACTTCGGATGATAACCCCGGCCCACCGCCTGTTTGTGCGACGACAAGATCGTACAGTTTGATGATCCCTGATGCGATGAGCACCAGCGCTGTGATGAACACGGGCCGCATCATTGGAATGATAACAACGACGTAGGTTTTCACCGTGCCGATGCCGTCCACTTTGGCGGCGTTCCAGATGTCATCATCGATGCCCCGCAAACCCGCGAGCATGATGCACATGATCAGCCCTGTCCCCTGCCAAAGGCCCGCGATGAGCAGCCCAAAGATGACTGTGTCTGGGTCGTTGATCGGGTTGAATGTAAAGGTTTCCCAGCCCCAACCGCGCACCACGCTTTGCAGTCCAAAGTCGGGGTTCAGAATCCACTGCCATGCAAGGCCTGTCACGACGAATGAAAGGGCAAACGGGTAGAGGAAGATCGTGCGGAACGCGGACTCGAACCGGATTTTTCGGTCAAGGCAGGCCGCGAGGCAGAAGCCTAAAACAAGCGTCAGGACCATTGAGCATCCACCGTAGATGCCAAGGTTTTTGATCGAGATGATCCAGCGATCTGAATCCCAAAGCCGCTCGTATTGATCCAACCCAACCCATTTGGTTTTGGGCAACATCCGAGAGCCGGTGAACGAATAAACAACTGTCCACGCCGTGCCACCAACAAAAACCACAAGCGCCGTCAGGATCATCGGGATCGAGGCAATCTTGGCCATCATGTTTTTAAACAGGCGGTTAGGTCGTTTGGCGGTGCGAAGAGGGGGGTCCGAGGCCACGGTCATCGTGTCGGCTCCAAATATGGGGAATATCAGAAAATGGGTTGGTCCGGCAGCTGTACCGCCGGACCAGATTGTCGTCGCTTAGTCAGCGTTTTCGATCAGGTTGGCATAGCTCGCCTGTGCATCTGCAGCAGACATGTCGCTGGACCAGAACTGCGCCATCAGGTCTTCGATCTGAAGCGTCGTATCTTGAGAGAACGAGATATCACTCGATGGCAAAATGCCACCGCTTGCCAAGATCTCCAGACCCTTTTGCATGCAACCGTTTGCAGTCGACATATCGATGTCGCCGCGCACTGGAAGCGACCCTTTTGCAAGGTTGAAAGAAACCTGTGCTTCTGGTGAGATCAACAATGCAGCCATTTCTTTCTGTGCCGCTGTGATTTCTGGGTCGTCGTTAACTGGGAAGTAGAACGCGTCACCGCCGGTGTCCAAAACATCGTTCAGACCCAGACCTGGCAAGCAAGAGTAGTCCTCGCCTTCGACTTGTTCGGCCACGGCGAATTCGCCCTGCGCCCAGTCACCCATGATTTGCGCACCAGCAGAGCCGGTGATGACCATGTTTGTTGCAAGGTTCCAATCTTGGACGTTGGACCCGACAGCAAAGGCACGTGCCGCTGCAACCGCTTCGAACGCAGCTGTGTATTCTGCACCGCGTGCAACATCAGCGTTTTTGTCGACGTTGACACCTTTCCAAGCGTCCAGACCTGCAACAGCAAGTGTAATCGCGCCAAACGCGATGTTTTGCTGCCAGCCCTGCTGACCCATTGCCAATGGCAACGTGCCTGCTGCTTGCAAATCACCAGCAGACGCGGCGAATTCGTACCAATCGGTTGGAACAGAAAGCCCTGCATTTTCATAAGCTGAGTGTGACAGCCAGATCCACTGTGCGGAGTGGATATTTACCGGAACGCAATAAATTTTGCCGTCCAATGTGCAAGATTCTAGCAAAGAAGATGGATTAACAAGATCAGCCCAGCCGCCCGCTTCGGCAACATCTGATAGATCAAGCAAAAGGCCTGCTTCGATGAGTTCTTCAGCCTGACGGCCGTGGTTCATCTGTGTGGCACCCATTGGATCGCCGCCAATGATACGCGAGATAATGATCGGGCGCGCAGTGCCGCCGGATCCAGCAATCGCACCGTCAACCCATGTGTTGCCTGTGGCATTCCATGCGTCAGCAAATTTGGAAACAGCAGCGGCTTCGCCACCTGATGTCCACCAATGCGTTACTTCAAGTTCGACAGCGGATGCCGCTGATGCGGAGACCATTGCAGTCGCTGCGAGCAGTTTTGTTGAAAGTTTCACGATTCTTTCCTCCCTGGTTCTAAATCGTTGTAGAAAAACCTATAACGATTTAGATTGTCCTAGCAAGACATAAAAATTCACTGTAACCTTAAAAGACGCAACATTTTTACCAAATGTTTGAAGTTGTAGCAGATTCGTTATCTAAGGACGTCGCTTTCATGTGGTCGAAATGACCGTGTGACGCACAATCAAGGTGAACCAATGGCGCGAACAAAGACAATTATCTCGGCGCAGGCAGCAATGCCAGCAGACGGGAAGCCAACCCTAAAGACGATCGCGCTGATGAGCGGGCTTGCGGTGCCGACGGTATCGCGTGCCTTAAATGACGCCCCTGATATTGGCAAGAAGACCAAGGAATTGGTCCGCAAAATCGCAGATGAAATCGGTTATGTGCCGAACCGCGCAGGCGTTCGTTTGCGCACGGGTCGCACCAATGTGATCAGCCTTGTGATGTCGACACAGCACGACAACCACACCGCACATCTGATTTCGTCGGTCGCCAGCGGGCTTGTGGGCACCCGATTTCATTTGAACGTTACGCCCTATTCCCCTCAAGATGACTTACTGAAACCCATTCGTTATATCGTTGAAACCGGGTCGGCCGATGCGATTATTCTGAACCAGATTGAACCCGAAGATGTCCGCATCGCGTATCTGATGGAGCGTAAATTCCCGTTTGCCACCCACGGCCGCAGCAATTGGGCCGACAGCCACCCGTATTATGATTTTGACAATGGTGCGTTTGGCCAGTTCGCGATTGACCTATTGGCAAGTCGCGGTCGCAAATCTATTTTGGCTGTCGCCCCTCCTCAGCGCCAAAGTTATGGGGTGCATCTGGTCAATGGATTGCAGGGCGCAGCCGATGCCAACAATCAGACGCTGAATGTGTTGGACAACGTATCAAGTGATGATCCGCCCGGCCCCGTGATCGAACAAGTGACGGCTTATTTGAGGGCCCATCCAGAAACTGACGCAATTGTCGCTGCATCAACCACGTCGGCCATGGCATCCGTGGGCGCGCTTGAAAGTTTGGGCATGACAGTGGGCCAAGAAATTGACGTTTTATCCAAAGAGGCGACGCCATTTTTGCAATTGTTCCGCGCCAATATTCTGTCGATGTCAGAATCTGTCGGCGAAGCAGGTGACTTTTTGGCAAAGGCGGCAATTCAGGCCATTCGTGAACCTGATCTGCCGCCAATGCAGTTTTTAGAAGTGCCTGAGGCGCCTTAACGGTCCGGCAGTGCGGTGCGTTTTTTCCGGTCGCTCCAGTTATCGATGGCTGCGATCGCCTCTTCAGCGGTTTCAACGAATTTGAACAATTCGAGATCGTCGGCGGAAATCGTGCCGGCGTCGGCCAACGTTTCCCAATTGATGATCCCGCGCCAGAATTCTTCTCCAAATAGCAGGAACGGCACCCGTTCCATGCGGCCTGTTTGGATCAACGTCAGGGCTTCGAATGTTTCGTCCAGCGTGCCGAACCCACCGGGGAAAACGGTGATCGCTGCCGCGCGCATCAGGAAATGCATCTTGCGGATCGCAAAGTAGTGAAAGTTGAAGCACAGTTCTGGTGTCACATATTCGTTCGGCGCTTGTTCATGCGGCAACACGATGTTCAGCCCGATGGACCGTCCGCCTGCGTCAACTGCACCGCGGTTGCCTGCTTCCATCACGCCCGGACCACCGCCCGTGACAATGACGTTTTCGCGCCCGCCGGTTTTCATCGACCGCGCAGTCATCAATTCTGCGAACTTGCGCGCCTCGTCATAGTATTTTGACAGATCCGCCAATGATTTTGTCCGTGCGGTGTCTTTCTTTGCTGGCTCTGGAATGCGGGCACCACCGAATAGCACGATTGTGCTTTCGATCCCTGCTTCGCTCATCAGCAAATCTGGCTTGAGCAATTCAAGCTGTAGGCGCACGGGGCGCAATTCATCACGACACAAGAAATCGTCATCTGCAAAGGCCAGTCGATATTCAGGCGCCCGCGTTTGCGGCGTGTCGGGGACCTGCTTGGCTTCCGTGCGATCTTGGTGACTGTCACGAAGCGGGTGATGGCGGACGTCTTTGTTCATACTGGTTACTTTCTAATGCGTATTTGGCTAATGCGTATTTGGGCATACACTTGCCGCAAACGAGACGGGATGCAAATGCCCGTTGCGTTACCTCTGACAGATTGCACGACTGCCGCCATCACAGTATAGCGGCCCTAACAGATGACCTTAAAGGAGCCAGCCCCATGTCTAACGCCGCACTAGAGACCGCAATCGAAGCCGCATGGGATGCGCGCGACACGATCACGATCAACACCCAAGGCGAGGTCCGCGAGGCCATCACCGACACAATGAATGCCCTTGATAGCGGCAAACTGCGTGTGGCTGAGCGTCAGGAGAATGGCGATTGGCATGTGAACCAGTGGGCCAAGAAGGCCGTGCTGTTGTCGTTCCGTCTGAATGACATGGAACCTATTTCCGGTGGTAATGGCGGCACGACTTGGTGGGATAAGGTGCCTTCCAAGTTTGACGGTTGGGGTGAAAACCAGTGGCGCGACGCGGGTTTCCGCGCTGTACCCGGGTCCATCGTGCGTCGCTCTGCATTCATTGGCAAAGGCGTTGTGCTGATGCCATCGTTTGTGAACCTTGGCGCATATGTTGACGAGGGTTCTATGGTTGACGGTTGGGCCACTGTTGGATCTTGCGCACAAATCGGCAAAAACGTGCACCTGTCTGGTGGCGTTGGTATCGGCGGTGTGTTGGAGCCAATGCAAGCTGGTCCGACAATTATTGAAGACAACTGCTTTATCGGTGCCCGTTCTGAGGTCGTTGAAGGTTGCATCATTCGCGAAGGGTCCGTGCTCGGCATGGGCGTGTTTATCGGCCAATCAACCAAGATCGTGGACCGCGAAACTGGCGAAGTGTTTTACGGCGAAGTGCCACCATATTCGGTTGTCGTTGCGGGTTCGATGCCATCCAAGAACGGCATCAACCTGTATTGCGCCGTGATCGTAAAGCGCGTGGATGCCAAGACCCGTTCCAAGACAGGCATCAACGAGCTGTTGCGCGACTGATGATCCTAAGCCGCACATTTGCCCGCCGCCGTATTGCGGCAGGTGACACCCCAAGCTGGTTCGCTGCTTGGGGGTTGGTTGCGGTGGATGCAGTTTTGTTTTTCACAATTGCTGGCCTGTCCGCCCCGTTTATCGTGGGTGGGCTGGTCGAGAGTCGCGGCGCGTGGGTTTATGTCGCGTTGTTCGCGATCTATTTTATTCCCATGCAGGGCGTGCTGATCATTTCGGCGCTTTGGGCCGCCAAATCTCGTTGGGTTGATGACGCCGCTTAACGACGCGCGTAGGCCGCCCCAAACCATTTGATCAGCAATTCATTATAGGTGCCGTCCTCACGCATGCGCAGCATGGCTTGGTCAACATCTTCACGCAAATTGCTGCCGGTCGGGAAGGCCATACCGTAGTTTTCGGGTTTGTAGACCCGTTCCAGTAGCTGCGCGTTTCCATCCGATTTTGTACGCACGTAATAGGCCAAAATCGGCCCATCAAAGACCACCGCATCCAGCTCATCCGCCTCAAAATCGGCAAGCATTGTTTGCAGGTCATTGTATCCCCGAAAGCCGATGCCGCGCTGATCAAGATAGGTCGCCGACGTTGATCCGTTGATCGTGCCCACGGGCCGCCCATCGAGATCATTGATGCTATCGATATTGTTTTGGATCGCGCTGATGGTCAGGGCCGCCGTGATTTGCGCCACAAATATAGACACGATGAACAGGCTTGAGATCACGAGAAACACCGCAAAGAAGCGGCCGCCACGGCTTTGCGGGACGCGTTCTTCGAACCCGCCGTTCACGACCAGATTAAGTGCCCACCAGAATGCGGGGAATGCTGCGTCGCGCGCGCTGCGGTCAAAATAGGGTTGCTTGTGCCGCTCGAACACCCACATCAACATGCCGCCGCCGAACAGCAAAATAAGTGCGGCCAACACTGCCAGCCCAATCTGACGGGTGAACAGTGCCTTAAGCAAGGTCGTGCTGCTGCTGGCCTGAGATGCCATCATGACCTGCACACCGCTTTCAAAAATCGGTTGGGAAAAATCCATCAGCCGTTCGCGCTCTGCTGTGATCGAGATATTCACAAGCGCCGCATTAACGCTGCCGTCTTGCACGGCGTCCAGCATTTCGCTGAACCCGTCTTTGCGAACGTAAGTGATGGACAGGTTAAGTTCTTGCGCAACGGCGGCCAGCAAATCGACGCTGAAGCCGACATCGACACCGTCCACAAGCATCGAGAATGGCGCCCGTGTCACCGTTGAGATCGTCAGCTCTTGTGCTGATTGTGCCTGCGCAGACCCAGCCCCAACCCACAATGAGAGCGCCATCAGCCCCCGAATAATGCCGTTCATCGCGTCACCCATTCTTGTCCCCTCGCCAACATTGTGCGAAATGCCTTATTATGACAAGCGGACAACGCCGCCAAGATGCCCTATTGTAATTTGAAAGCCGTGACCATGACCAAGAAACCGAGCCGCCAAAAAGTGTTCACTTTGCTTGTCGAAGTGGGCCGCAGTGACGATGATGGTATGCCCAAGGGCGCAACCGGTGCTGCGTTGATGTGTTACGCATCTGGTATCGACGAAGCAGAGGCCGTCCGCGAAACCGTCGCGATCTTAAAGCAAGCCGACCTGTCCCCGCTGGATGTCAGCGGATATGGCACGCTTGAAGAGCGGCTGGCCGAGGGCCACGAGATATCTGATGATGAAAAAGAGCTGATGCAGCGCGCGCTCGATGAAAACAGCGTTATTGTCGCCCAGATGACCCCGTTTTTTGACGAACCCGGATCAGGCGACCAATAGCGTACGCAAAGTCAGTGTTTCGTAGGACTGCAAAAGCGGCACCTCGACGCCTTTTTGCATCGGGATCAGTTCTGCAGGCAACGTCGCCAAGACGCTGTGTTGCCGCAAAGATGCATCAAGCCGCACGCCTGTGACGTCCAGCCCTTCGAAAACAAGACCCGCGACTTGCATCGGCGCCGCCCTGTCCAACAGAACCTGCCAGTACCGATAGGTCAGCCCGCAAGCCGCCGGACGTACCGACAGCCCATCAGCCATATGACCCGCCCGCATGGCCACGGTATCTGTCCCAAAAAGGTATTCCACCTCGGATCCCACCGCCTGAAGCCGTTGATTTGGTGCGACTGTCATGTCTTGGTGCAGCCCGTGGTAAGGTGCCCGCAACGTCAGCGGTGCAAACCGCCCGCGCGCAGGCAATAACGCTGACCCACACCAGCGTATTTGTGCTGTATCGCCGCGTGCCGTTGTGACCATTTGCCCTGCCCGCAGATTAGACACTGCAACGGACCCTTTGGGCGTTTGGATCATTGTATCCCCGCCAAGCGTCAGCAGGACCCCAATTGGCATCAGCTCATCCGCGATCGCCACAAAGGTTGCCCCGGAATTCACTGCGCAATGCCGCGCGTCGGCCATCATGCGCACACCGTCACGCATCGACAGAGGCAGCGGCGCAATCAATTCTGCAAATACTGGAACGCTGTCCCCGACTTCAAGCGCAAGGACGCCGCGCCGCAAGGGTGCATCCCAAGTATAGGTCACGGTCACGCTGGGTTTCACGGTCAAAACGTCGGTTGCAAGTCGGTGAACGCGCCGTTGATCGCCCTGCCACTGCGTCAGCGTCAACATCCCGTTCCCAGCAAGCGTAAGTGTCAGCCCAGCGGCCCACGGATGTGACGACCCATATTTCAACAATGTCTGCACACCGCCACGCGGATCAGACGCAAATTCCATCATCAACGTCCCGCGCGGCATGACCGCGTCTAGGTCAAACGTTGCACGACTAGCACGGCCAAGCCCGATTGGACTGAACACACCACCGACATTGTCGCGTAGACCGATCCAGCTCATGCGTGTGCCACCACAGCCGATTTTGCTGCGAAAATCGCAGTCGTGGTGGTCGAGTTCAGCATTTTTGCTGTAACCATTATTCTTGCCTCATGCCCAAACGGACCTGATGACAAGGCATACGCCCTCCGAGAGTTTTGCCCTCTCGTCTATATGTTGTGGCACACTGCTCGTGCCTACACCCATTTAGGGCTTGCCCTGCCTCGGGTCACTTATTACGTTCACGATACGCGATATTTCTGTTTTGAAAGAGTGGTTTATAGACCTACCTTCACGTAATCCGAAATTGGTGTGACTCGGATGTCACAACCCGTACTTGCGCAATTACCAACGGCGGGCTAGCCAGATGGTGACTAGCAAGGACACCAACATGCCAACGAACACCGACCCTGTCGCCCTCACTGCAGCCCTTGTGCGCTGCCCGTCTGTCACCCCGATTGAAGGCGGTGCGTTGGTATTGCTGGACAAGCTGTTGTCTGATGCAGGGTTTGACTGCACCCGCGTTGATCGTGGCGGCGTTTGCAATTTATATGCCCGCTGGGGCCGCAAAGGTGCCAACCGCACGTTCGGATTTAACGGTCACACCGATGTTGTTCCTTTGGGCGATGAAGCCGCATGGACGATGCCCCCGTTTGGCGCCGAGATTAAGGATGGGTTCCTATACGGTCGTGGGTCTACGGATATGAAATCCGGCGTTGCCGCCTTTGCCGCCGCTGCCATCGACTTTGTCCAGAACACCCCGCCAGACGGCGCGGTTGTGCTGGCGATCACCGGCGACGAGGAAGGTGTGGCGCTGGATGGCACCGTTGCGCTGCTTGATTGGATGGTTGCCAATAACGAGGCGATGTCAGTCTGTCTGGTGGGCGAGCCGACTTGCCCCGATGTCATGGGCGAGGCAATGAAAATTGGCCGCCGTGGGTCGTTGACCGCTTGGATCACAGTGACGGGTGTTCAAGGTCATTCCGCCTATCCGCACCGCGCCAAAAATCCGCTGCATGCGGGGGTCCGCCTGTTGGATCGCTTGGCCGCGTTTGAGATGGATCAGGGCACCGATCATTTTGACCCGTCGTCTTTGGCGGTGGTCACGATTGATACTGGAAATCCTGCGACAAATGTTATTCCTGCGCGGATGACCGCTGCGGTGAATATTCGGTTTAATGATCAACATAGCGGCGCATCCGTGTCCGCGTGGCTGCAAGCTGAAGCCGATAAGATCATGGTCGAGACGGGTGTAACCGTGTCGATGGAGATCAAGATTTCCGGCGAGAGTTTCATCACCCCACCTGGCGATTTGTCTGATCTGATTGCCGGCGCTGTGAAAGCCGAAACTGGACGTAGCCCTGAGTTGTCGACCTCTGGTGGTACTTCGGACGCGCGTTTTGTCAAAAACCACTGTCCTGTAGTTGAGTTTGGATTGGTGGGTCGCACGATGCATCAGGTTGATGAACGTGTTGCAGTTGATCAGATTGGTCAACTTAAGGCGATCTACCTGCGTATCCTGACCAACTATTTCGCTTAACCCCTCGTGGCCTGCGTGCTAAGGCGTGGGACATGAAACAGATCCCTTCCAAAGCCGAAATCCTACAGTGGATTTCCGACCATCCCACCAAAGCCGCTAAGCGCGACATCGCCAAGGCGTTTGATATCAAGGGCGCTCAGCGCATTGATCTGAAACGTATGTTGCGCGAGTTGGAGGACGAGGGTCATTTGACCAAGCGTAAGTCGAGCTATCGCGATGCCGAAGACCTGCCGCCGGTGTCCGTGTTGGAAATCACTGGCGTTGATACCGATGGTGATCTGTTTGCCCGTCCGCTGGAGTGGGCTGGCACTGGTGCCGAGCCGATCATCTTAATGACGCTGCGCGATGGTGATCCTGCGTTGGGCAAAGGTGACCGTATTTTGGGTCGCGTGACTGTCGCGCCGACCGAAAGTTACAGCCATACGGGTCGCATGATCCGCCGTCTTGATAATAACGCCGAGCGTATTTTAGGTGTGTACCGTGCTGGATCAGAAGGTGGCCGTGTGCTGCCGATTGAAAAGGGGTCCGACAAAGAATGGGCCATTCCCGAGGGTGCCACGGGTGGCGCCAAGGACGGCGAGCTGGTCGAGGCTGAACAATCTGGTCCACGCGGTCGGATGGGTCTGCCCAAAGCCCGCATCGTTGCCCGCTTGGGTGATCCGTCGCAGCCGCGTGCTGTGTCATTGATCGCAATTCACCAACACGGGATTCCCGATCATTTCCCTGATGAAGTCATCGCAGAGGCCGCCGCTGCCGTCGGTGCCCCATTGGGCAACCGCAAAGATTTGCGCGACATGCCGTTGGTCACGATTGACCCATGGGATGCCCGCGATCACGACGATGCCTGTTATGTTGAAACCCATGATAACGGCGAGATGACCATTTGGGTCGCAATTGCCGATGTCGCCCATTATGTGACCCCGAATTCTGAGCTGGACCGAGAGGCGCGTAAGCGCGGCAACTCGTCGTATTTCCCAGATCGTGTTGTTCCAATGCTGCCCGACAGCCTGTCGGGTGATCTATGTTCCCTGCACGAAGGCGTTGAGCGCGCCTGTTTGGCGGTTGCCATGCGCATTGATACCGAAGGTAACAAGGTCAGCCATGAGTTCCACCGCGCCTTAATGAAATCCGCCGCCTCGTTGAATTACGAACAGGTGCAGGCCGCGATGGACGGAGCGCCAGACGATCAGGTTGCCCCGTTGGTTACTGATGTTATCCGCCCGCTTTATGCCGCCTACGCCGCGCTGAAAAAGGCCCGTGCTGTGCGCCAACCGCTAGAGCTTGATCTGCCAGAGCGCCAGATCGTTTTGGACGATGATGGCAAGGTCACGTCTGTGAACTTTAAGGATCGTCTTGACGCGCATAAACTGATCGAGGAATTCATGGTGTTGGCGAACGTTGCTGCCGCCGAGACATTGATCGACAAACAGACCCCGCTGCTGTTTCGCGTGCACGAAGAGCCAAGCCAAGAGAAGTTGGAATTGCTGCGCGAGGTCGCGAATGCGTCCGGTCTTCAACTGGCCAAGGGTCAGGTTTTACAGACCGCACATTTGAACCGGTTGTTGAAGCAAGCCAGTGGTACCGACCACGCAGAACTGATCAATATTTCGACCCTGCGGTCGATGACGCAGGCATACTATTTCCCCGAAAACTTTGGCCACTTCGGTTTGGCGTTAAAAGCCTATGCGCATTTCACATCGCCGATCCGGCGCTATGCTGATTTGATCGTGCACCGTGCTTTGGTCGCATCGCACCGTTGGGGGGCTGATGGGTTGTCGCCTTGGGATGTTGATCATCTGGCCGAAACCGCCAAGCAAATTTCAGATACAGAACGTCGCTCGATGGTCGCTGAACGTGATACGACTGATCGCTATCTTGCCGCGTTCCTATCCGAGCGCATGGGCGTTGAATTGTCGGGGCGCATCAGTGGCATCGCCAAGTTTGGCATCTTTGTGAAGCTTGATGAAACGGGTGCTGACGCGCTGGTCCCGATCCGCACGTTGGGGACCGAATATTTCGATCATGACCAAGACAGCCAGACGTTGATGGGGTCAAAGTCGGGGATCATGATCGGGCTGGGTCAGCGGGTTGTTGTCAAATTGGCAGAGGCTGGCCCGATCACCGGTGGTCTGACTGCCGAGCTGATCACGCTTGACGGAACTGCAATGCCAAGCGGCCCATCTCGTGGCGCGCCTCGTGGTCGTGGCAAGCCGCCGCATCGCAAGGCTGGGTCGTCAAAGAAGAAGGCCGCCAAGACCGCCCGCAAGGTCAAACGCACCCGCAGTTAAAGATCTGTCTCTTATACACATCTGACGCTGCCGACGAATAGAGAGGTGTA
>CAJXTP010000035.1 GCA_913061335.1 uncultured Loktanella sp. | reverse complement strand
CTACACCTCTCTATTCGTCGGCAGCGTCAGATGTGTATAAGAGACAGATTTAAGGACCAGATTGACGATAAGTTCGGCTGCTGCGACTGGGTGGATATGTCCACAGGTGCGCCAAGGGTCGTTGATCCATTAGCCGGATTTGATTGCAAAGTGGTCTCGTCAGAAAAAGTCGGAACGCACTACGTGTTTTTTGGCGAAGTAGACGATCTTTTTCTAGGGGATCGCGGCTCACCTTTGATTTACGCCAACCGCGCGTATGGGTCCGCCACACCCATTGAAACAGCCGGGTCAATTTTGGCTGGCCAAGATGCAAGTGCGCGTAAGCTGTCGGTGGGATGTTTCCACACCTTTGGGCCATATATTTTGCCGCAAATGGTCAGCCGAATGGCAGAGCGCGACCCAGATGCATTGATCCAATTGGTCGAAGGTGATCAGCGCCGAATACAAGAAAGCCTGTTGGCAGGCGAAACCGAAATTGGATTGCTTTACGACATTGACCTTAGCGACGAACTTGAGACGATGGTTCTGACCAACATACAGCCGCATGTCTTATTGGCGGAAAATCACCCATTGGCTGCTCTGGACGAAATTCAGCCCAGCGATCTTGCTGATCAGCCGATGATCTTGTTGAACGCGCCACCAAGTCGTGATTATTTTTTGAATATTCTAACAGATGCTGGCATCACGCCGAACATTGCGTTTCAGTCGTCTTCTTTTGAAACGGTGCGCGGAATGGTCGGGCATGGCTTGGGGTTTTCATTGCTTTCAACCAAACCGGCGTCATCTATGACCTACGATGGCAAAGCACTTGTTATGCGCCGATTGGTGACAAACATCGCCCCTAGCCGCGTTGTTCTGGCAATGAAAAAGGGGCGGAAACTGTCGAAGCCTGCTGAAGAATTTCATTGGTTATGCCATGACTTTTTCGCCTTGAGCGCTTGACGCGGGGGATGATAAACGCCGTTTCACCGCAACTGATCGTTGAAGGATATATCGCATGTCACTCACATTAGAGACATTAGAACAGCTTATTAGCTTTGACACAGTGAGTGCTAAATCGAACCTCAAGATCATCGACTTTATCGAAGGATTCTTGCGTGGCAGGGGTGCGCGAACATCGCGCATAGCGGGTACCGCAGCGGGCAAATGTGGGCTTTTTGCTGAAATTGGTCCGCAGATCGCGGGTGGCGTGCTTTTGTCTGCACATACTGACGTGGTGCCGGTTGAGGGGCAAATTTGGACCCGCGCGCCTTTTATACTTAGCCGCGAAGGTGATCGGCTGTTCGGGCGCGGCACGACCGATATGAAAGGCTACATTGCTTGTATGCTTGCCGCTGCCGACATGGCTGCGCGCATGCGTCTTACAGAACCGCTTAAACTGGTGTTTTCCTATGACGAGGAAATCGGCTGTGTGGGCATTCGAGAAATGTTGCCAAAACTGATCCCGTATCTTGGCAGCCCCCGCGCCTGCATCGTTGGAGAACCAACCGAGATGAAAATTGCGGTTGGACATAAGGGTAAGGCGGCCCTGCGCGCGGTTTGTCACGGTCAGAGTGGACATTCAGCGCTGGCACCAAAGTTTGTTAACGCATTACATCTGGCCGTTGAAACCGTCACTGGCTTGCGCAATGTGCAAGACTGGTACCAGAAAAATGGCGCCCATGACCCAGCCTATGATATCCCCTATACCACGCTTCACATCGGCAAAATGTCAGGTGGTATGGCGCTGAACATTGTGCCGGACCGCGCCGTGATCGACTTTGAATACCGTCATCTTGCTGCCGATGCCCCAAGTGAAATCATGTCCCGCATCACACAAGTAATCTATGATATCGAAGCCCGATATCGCGAGATTTGGTCGCTGGCACGCATCGAGATCGACCGCTATAATACCTACCCTGGGCTTGATGGCGCGCAAAACCCTGATGCTGAGCAATTGGCGCAACGTCTTTTGAAAACGAAGCAAACGACCAAAGTTGCCTTTGGGACCGAAGCTGGGTTTTTTGACGGGCTTGGCATCCCGACGATTGTTTGTGGTCCCGGTTCAATGGAAGGACAGGGCCATAAACCCGATGAATATCTGGAGCTAAGCCAGATTAAAGCCTGCGAGAAGATGCTGGCGGGCGTTGTGGAAACGTTGTCGATGGCGGGCCATTAGCGATAGTCACCGTACTTCGATAGTGGGGGTGCTCTGCGTTCATTTGGCATCATTCAAAAGTCGACAAATAGGCCACCAATATATCGCGCGCGGCTGCTAGATCGGATTTTTCGACCATTTCAGTCACGGTGTGAATGTAGCGTGTGCCGACCACGATTCCGACAGCGCGTGCACCTGCGGCGGCTTGTTGTGCTGCTGCGCCGTCTTGGCCGCCTGCAGCTAACATGGTCCGCTGGTATGGGATGTCGTTGGCGATTGCGATGGCTTCAATTTGTTTGACCAAGTCCCGATCAGCGATGAACGACGAATCGCGCACGTGTAGGCCGAAGCCATTGCCTTGCACAGTCGTCGCGTCCTTTTCAGGGATGCCGGGAGTGTCGCAGGACAGGGTTGTGTCGATACCGATGCCGACATCTGGCTGGATCGCAAAGGCAGACGTGCGTGCGCCGCGTAGTCCGACCTCTTCTTGGGTGGTGAACACAACATGGATTTCGGCGCCGCGTCCCTTGTCGACCAGATCGCGGATTGCCTCAATGCCGAGCCAGCAGGCCACGCGGTTATCGAGCGCCTTGGATACAAATTTGTCGCCCATTTCCAAGAACGGTTCTTCCATGACGACAAAGTCACCGACCTTAATGTGATCGTGGGATTTTTTGCCCATGCCGAGATCAACAAAGAAATCACCCACGGCGGGGATTTTCTTGCGATCTTCTGGCGATGAGATGTGCAGAGGTTTGCCGCTTGGGTTCATGACGCCAAAGAAATCGCCGTCATCGGTGCAGACCCGCACGCGCCGTGAGAACAAGTTGCGTGGATCAAAGCCGCCCACGGCTTGCATATAGATGTAGCCGTCTTTGCTGATGTGGCTGACCAGAAAGCCGATTTCGTCCATATGGCACAGGAGCATGACCTTAGGCGCGCCTTCGCGGTCTGCGTTGCGTTTGCAAAGTAACGAGCCCATTGCATCCACGCGGACCTCGTCGAACAGTCCGTCAATCTCGGATATGATCAAATCACGCACACGGTGTTCATTGCCCGGCACGCCGGGGGTTTCGCAAAGGGCGCGTAAAAGTGCGGTGTTCATCGGGTCACTCCTGTTTTGCGTATCTTGATTGGGTCCCACGTGATTGGCAACGCCTGTCTTATCCACATAAATTTTACCGTAACATCGACTTATCCCCAAGAAACTGCTTTACACGCAGTGGGTGTAGTTGCACCATATGCAGTAGGACTAAAACAAGAACACTACTGTTTCTTGAGTGAACACCTAGCCCAAGACCCGATCTGTACCGGTGCAATGGGCCAAAAACGAAGGCCGAGCACATGGCGCTGACGACAGAGTATTTCGATAGCGATGATCTGCACCCGATTGATTTGGTGGAACATATTGCCGCCAACCATGCGTGGGAATTTGACCGTATTCATGACGACCAAATTGCGATGGCGGTTGAGGGTCAATGGCGCACCTATGCGATTACGCTGGCTTGGTCGGCTTATGACGAAACACTGCGTTTGATTTGCACGTTTGAGATGGAACCGCCCGCGCACCGGATGGGGGCATTGTACGAGACGTTGAACACGATCAATGATCGCTGCTGGGCTGGATCGTTCACGTGGTGGGAAGAGCAAAAAATGATGGTGTACCGCTATGGTCTTGTGCTTGCAGGAGAGCAGGTTGCTGGATCAGAGCAAGTCGACACGATGATCAGTGCGGCTGTTGCCAGTTGTGAGCAGTATTATCCGGCCATTCAGTTGGTCACTTGGGCCGATCGCACACCTGCCGATGCTGTGCAGGTTGCGATTGGTGGCGCTTACGGGCGCGCCTGATTTGCGCTCAAGGCGTGGCCTTGCGCGCTGTGCCGGGGGGCAGCCCCCGGACCCCCGACATATTTTGGCTCGGAAAAAGAGCTGCGTTGCGTCTGGTCATTGGCCTGCGTAGTTTGCCGGGTAAGAATGAGGAGACGTTTGAGATGATGAATGATGTTGCCGCGCGTGGGCTGGTTTTACTGGGGTGCGGAAAAATGGGGTCTGCAATGTTGGCAGGCTGGTTGGATGGCGGATTGCCTGCTGCGTCTGTTTATGTGTTGGACCCGTATCCGTCTGACTGGTTGCGCACAACGGGTGTGCATATCAACGTGGATTTGCCCTGCGATCCGGCTGTCGCATTGATCGCGGTAAAGCCGCAGATGATGGGCGATGCCTTGCCTGCGATGCAAGCGCTGGGCAATGGGCAGACGTTATTTGTGTCGATTGCTGCTGGCACGTCGCTTGCACGATTTGAAGCGGATTTAGGTGCACAGACGCCGATTGTGCGGTCCATGCCCAATACCCCCGCTGCGATCGGACGCGGGATTACGGCAATCATTGGTAATGATAAAGCAACGGCTGTGCATATCGCGCTGGCGGACGCGTTATTGTCCGCTGTGGGGCAGGTCGTTCGGTTGGATAGTGAGGGTCAGATTGATGCTGTGACCGGCGTGTCTGGGTCTGGCCCTGCATATGTGTTTCATTTGATCGAGACCTTGGCGGCAGCGGGCGTGGCCCAAGGGTTACCTGCAGACATGGCGATGCAATTGGCCAAAGCCACGGTCGCAGGTGCGGGTGCATTGGCGCTGGCTGCTGATGAAGATCCTGCGCAGTTGCGTGTCAATGTGACGTCGCCGAATGGCACGACGCATGCGGCGTTGGAAGTGTTGATGGATGCTAAGACGGGTTTTCCGCCGTTGCTGGCCCGCGCGGTAGCAGCCGCCACTGATCGCTCGAAGGAGTTGGGTCGTGGCTGATATATCAATGGATGATTTTATGGCTGTTGACGTCCGCGTCGGTACTGTGGTGCAAGCCGAGCCATACCCCGAGGCCCGCAAGCCTGCGATCAAGATATGGGTCGATTTTGGTGATGAGATCGGGGTGAAAAAGACCTCTGCGCAGGTGACTGTGCATTATACGCCCGAGACGTTGGTCGGCAGACAGGTCATGGCTGTGGTCAATTTCCCGCCCCGCCAAATTGGTAAATTTATGTCCGAGGTTTTGGTCTTGGGCTTTCCTGATGAAGACGGGGCCATCGTTTTGGCAACCCCAGATAAATCTGTGCCCCAAGGAGGGCGACTGCATTGAAAAAACTGTTGATTACCCGCGTCATACCCGATGCAATCATTGAGAATGCGCGTTCCCGTTTTGACGTCACAGTTCGGGGAAGCACTGAAGGCATGATGCCCGACGAGGCGGCGGCGGCCTTGGCTGAGTATGACGCGATCTTGCTCACTTTGGGTGACCAGTTCGCCGCAGATGCGTTTGGTGGGGATATCCGCTGCGGTGTGCTGGCCAACTTTGGCGTGGGGTATAACCATATCGATGTGGCGGCGGCATCGGCGGCTGGGGTCGCTGTATCGAACACGCCCGATGTTGTGACCGATGCGACTGCTGATATCGCGATGACGTTGATTTTATCGGCGTGTAGGCGTGCTGGCGAGGGTGAGCGGCTGGTGCGGTCTGGGCAGTGGCTTGGCTGGTTGCCGACGCAGATGTTGGGCACGCATGTCACAGGCAAGCGTGTTGGTATTGTTGGTATGGGCCGGATTGGTCAGGCGGTAGCAAAGCGCTGTCATTACGGTTTTGATATGCCGGTCATCTATTTTAACCGGTCCCCAAAAGAGGTCGAAGTGCCTGCCCGTCAAGTTGACGATCTGGCAGCATTGATGAGCCAAGCGGATATCATTGTTGTTACGGTGCCCGGTGGCGCAGAGACGTTCCAATTGATCGATGCGGCCGCCTTGGCCGAGATGAACCCGAACGCGGTGTTCATCAACGTGGCACGGGGTGATGTGGTGGATGAGACCGCGTTGATCGCGGCATTGACCGAGGGCCGGATCGCGGCAGCGGGACTTGATGTTTATGCCCGCGAACCGCTAGTTCCGCTAGAATTGCGCGAGATGGAAAACGTCGTGTTACTGCCACACCTTGGCACAGCCGCTTTGGAAGTCCGCGAGGCGATGGGGCAGATGGCGTTAGATAACGTCATCGCGTGGGCCGCAGGTAAAGCGATGCCAACGCGGGTCGGTTAAGCGCTGTCACCGACGGCTTCGCGCCAGTGGCGGCGGCATAGTGAGACGTAGCGTTCGTTGCCGCCAACAGCGACTTGATCCCCATCGGTCAAGACAGTGCCGTCAGCGTCTTTGCGCACAACCATTGTCGCCTTTTTCCCGCAGTGGCAGATGGTGCGGACCTCGCGCATTTCGTCTGAGAGCGCCAAAAGGGCAGCTGATCCGGGGAATAGTTTACCCTGAAAGTCGACCCGTAGCCCAAAGCACATGATTGGCACGCCAAGGTCGTCGACCGCGCGGGCCAATTGCCAGACTTGAGCTTCCGATAGGAATTGAGCTTCGTCGATGAAAATGCACGCGCAGGGGGCGGTATCAAGGCGCGTTTTTATCTTTGCGAACAAGTCTTCGTCTGTGCCAAAGGTGTCGGCGTCTGCGCCAATTCCGATCCGGCTACCGATCCGCCCATCGCCAGCGCGTTTATCAAATTGGGCAATAATCAGATAGGTTTGCATGCCCCGCTCAATGTAGTTGTGCGAGGCTTGTAGCAGCACGGTCGATTTACCGGCGTTCATCGTTGAGTAATTGAAATAAAGCTTAGCCATGAGCCTTTGTTAGCGCCGAGCAGGGATCATTTGCAAGTCGATCACGTGGTGATTTTTGTGCAGAGAGTGGAAATGGTTACAAACCCCCGAGCCGAAACGAGGGTATCGGTTATCAGTGGCTTGCAACCATAACTGGTACTGGCGGTGCAACTTGGCACCATACTGGTAGAAGCCTTAAAATACGGGCTGTTTCAGACATGACAAAATTGATGAACCGCATTAATGGGAAGGGTAGATTAGTTTTCCCCGTAAATTTGGCGGGGCACGGGAGGGGACCAGTATGGCCGGATACGGTAGCTATTTGAAAAAGCACACAGAAGCGCTTGTAAAAGACGTAGGTATCGAGGCTGCCTGTGAATTGACCGGCAAGTCCAAGGCGACGCTTGGCCGATATTATTCTGATTCTGATGAGCATTCTGACCGGTTTATGCCTGTCGACGCCGTGGCGGCCCTTGAGGCCGCATCGTCGTACCCGCATGTCACGTCTGCACTGGCCGAAATGCGCGGCATTACGTTGTCATATGATGATAAGCGTGAAAACACTGAAGGTGGCATAAACTCGGACGTCATCAAATTAAGCCAGCGGTTCGCGATGTTGATGGGCGAGTATAATTTGTCTATCGAAGACGGCGTCATTTCGATGAATGAGGCCAAGCGTTTGCTGCGCGAAACGACGGCAATACAAAAGGTGTTGTTGGATATGAAACTGCATTTGGAAGAAGGCAAGTAGGTCGAGAAATGGATATGTCTGACCTGCCAAATTTGTCGTCTGGTGCGCTGATGCCGCTTGATTGGGACAGCTTGCGTGGCCCCGACGATGATGGCCACCCGCCCCGCATTTTATTGCTTTATGGATCATTGCGCGATGTCAGCTATTCCCGCCTTACGGCGATGGAAGGCGCCCGCGTTTTGCGCGCTTTGGGTTGCGAGACGCGGATGTTTGACCCGTCTGGCTTGCCGCTGCCGGATGACGCGGGCGAAACCCACGATAAGGTGGCAGAGCTACGAGATATGGTGATGTGGTCCGAGGGCATGGTGTGGTCCAGCCCAGAAACTCACGGCGCGATGACGGGCATTATGAAGACCCAAGTTGACTGGATTCCGCTGTCGCCAATCGGAGGTGTGCGCCCGACCCAAGGCAAGACGTTAGCGTTAATGCAGGTATCGGGTGGGTCGCAGTCATTTAACACAGTCAATCAGATGCGTATTTTGGGGCGCTGGATGCGGATGGTCACGATCCCGAACCAATCGTCTGTACCAAGGGCTTGGGGTGAGTTTGACAAAGGCCGTATGAACGCCGGTCCGCTTTACAACCGTATCGTGGATGTGATGGAAGAGCTGGCGCGCTTTACGGTCATGACCCGCGGGCGGCCCCAGTTGACCGACCGATATTCAGAACGTGTTGAAAGCCTTGAGGCTGTGCATGCCCGCATGACTAAACCTGAGGGATGATGCGTTAAAACGCATCCTACGCACGCTCAATGATCACCGATCCTACGGAATAACCTGCGCCAAACGAGCAAATAAGGCCCGTGTCACCCACGGCCAGATCATCTGAATTCTGAGAAAACGCGATGATGCTGCCGGCGCTGGATGTGTTTGCATAGTCCTGCAAAATGTTGGGCTGTTCGCCGTCCATTGGCACGCGGCCCAGCACCTTTTTCCCGATATAGTCGTTCATCGTCTTGTTTGCTTGATGCAGCCAGAGCCGTTTTAGGTCATCCGCCTGCACACCCGTGTCCGCCATGTGATCAGCGATATGTTTGCTGACTAATGGCAGGACCTCCTTGAAAACCTTGCGCCCGTTTTGCATGAACTGCATGTCGCGCCGGTCTTCCATCTGGTCGTGGGTCCGGCGCAAAAATCCGTTATTGTTACGAATATTGTTCGAAAATTGGGTCGCGCAGCGGGTTGATTTGACTTTGAAATGCGGCTTGTCGAGATCTTCGTCCCGTTCAAGAATGGTTGCAGTGGCCACGTCTCCAAAGATGAAATGGCAGTCGCGGTCGCGCCATTCGAGATGAGCCGAACAGATTTCCGGATTGATAACGATGGCCCGCCGAATGGACCCTGCGCGGATCATATCAACCGCTGTTTGGATGCCAAACGTCGCCGAAGAACACGCGACGTTCATATCAAACGCAAAGCCACCAGCGCCCAAAAGCTGTTGAATTTCAACGCCAACCGCCGGATAAGCCCGTTCCATATTGGAGGCCGCGCAGATCACCAGATCGATGTCAGCGCCTGTCAGGCCTGCCTCGGCCAGGGCCTTTTGCGCAGCATCCAGCCCAATCTCGGCCATGTAGCCAGGGGCATTATCGGGGCGCGCAGGCAGGCTGGGGTGCATGCGCGCTGGGTCGAGCACGCCGTCGCGGTCAAGCACAAAGCGTTGTTCTATGCCGCTGGCCGCAAAGATAAAATCAGCCGAAGAGTGGGGCTTGGCGTCCAATGTGCCTGCCGCAATCGCGCCGGCATTTTCCGCGTTGAACAAATCAGCGTGCGCGTTGAATGCCACAACCAAGTCTTCGTTGGTAATCACCGCCTGAGGGGTGAAAACGCCGGTGCCTGTGATCGCTGCTGTGAACATGGTGACCCCCTTGAATTCGCTACGCTATCCTAGGGTCAAGGTTCGGTAAATGTCCATCATGACGGGGCGTTACTTGGTCCCCATTCTGCAACGAGGACCAAGACGTGATCTATCGAAAAATGCGGCGTTAGCCTTGCAGCGCACGCACCTTGATGTCGGTGTCGACGCGGTCGACCATGGCCATAACAGCGGCTTGGGCACCTGCGGCAGTGGTGTAGTAGGGGATTTTGTCGTTGAGGGTCACTGCTCGCATGGATCGGGAATCGTCGACTGCGGCAGTGCCTTCGGTGGTGTTGAACACCAGCGCGATGTGCCCGTCTTTGAGGCGGTCAACGATGGTCAGCCCGCCTTCATAACCTTTGTTCACGTGTTCCACGGTCATGCCTGCATCGGTCAGGAACTTGGCGGTTCCTTTGGTGGCGATAAGACTGAAGCCCATAGCGACCAAGGACTGCGCGGCTTCTAGCATTGCAGGTGTTTTATCGGCGTCGCGGATCGACAGAAATACGAGACCCTCTGTGGGCAGCACGGTGCCTGCGCCAAGTTGCGCCTTGTAGAACGCGCGTGGGAACGAGCGTGCCCAGCCCATGACTTCACCAGTTGAGCGCATTTCTGGCCCAAGGATCGTGTCCACGCCGGGGAAGCGATTGAACGGCAGAACCGCCTCTTTGACGCTGAACCACGGGGTGTTTGGGTCGGCCAATGTGAAAGGATCGCCAAGCGGCATGACGTCCATCGGGTCTTTTGCTGCGGCATACGGTGGGCGCAGCGGGAAGTTCGACAAGGGTTCACCAGCCATCAGGCGGGCGGCGATGGACGCGATTGCACTGTCGGTTGCTTTGGCCACAAATGGCACGGTGCGGGATGCGCGTGGGTTCACCTCGATCAGGTAGACTTCTTCGTCTTTGACCGCGAATTGGATGTTCATCAGGCCGACGACTTTGAGCGCTAAGGCGAGTTCTTTGGTCTGCTTGCGGATTTCTGCGATCATCGCGGCGGACAGTGAATATGGCGGCAAGGAACACGCGCTATCGCCCGAATGCACGCCGGCTTCTTCAATATGCTGCATGATGCCCGCGACGTGGGTGTTTGTGCCGTCGGACAGGCAATCGACGTCGACTTCGACGGCGCCAGAAAGGTAGCTGTCGAGCAGGACGGGGCTGTCGCCCGAGACCACAACCGCCTCTGCGATATAGCGTTCAAGCTGGGCCTGATCGCGCACGATTTCCATCGCACGGCCACCCAAGACGTAGGACGGGCGAATGACCAGTGGGAAGCCGATGTCGGCGGCGATTTTAAAGGCTTGTTCGTCAGTTGAGGCGATGCCGTTGACGGGCTGTTTCAGGCCAAGACGGTTTACAAGGTCGGCAAACCGTTCGCGGTCTTCGGCCAGATCAATCGCGTCAGGCGTGGTGCCCAAAATCGGGATGCCAGCCTGTTCGAGCGCATTGGCGAGCTTGAGCGGGGTTTGTCCGCCGAACTGCACAATCACACCGTGAAGCGTGCCATTTTCCAGCTCAACGCGCAGAATTTCCATGACATGTTCATAGGTCAGCGGCTCAAAATACAAGCGGTCAGATGTGTCGTAATCCGTGGACACTGTTTCAGGATTACAGTTGATCATGATCGTCTCGTAACCCTGTTCTGTCAGCGCATAGCAGGCGTGGCAACAGCAGTAATCAAACTCGATCCCTTGGCCGATCCGGTTTGGACCGCCGCCCAAGATGACCACTTTTTTGCGGTCAGACGGGCGGGCTTCGCATTCTACGTCGCCCATGACGGGGGCTTCATAGGTGGAATACATGTAAGGTGTTTGTGCTTCAAATTCGGCGGCGCAGGTGTCGATCCGTTTGAAGGACGCAACGACGCCGAGGTCTTGACGGGCTTGGCGCACGTCGTCTTCATTGCGACCCGTCAGTTTGGCCAGACGGGCATCAGTGAAGCCCATCATTTTTAGATGACGCAGGCCATGTTCGGTGACGGGCAGGCCGTCTTTTGCAACGACGGCTTCTGCGTCCATGATCTCGCGGATACGGGCCAGAAACCAAGGGTCAAATTTGGTGACCGCAAAGATGTCTTCGTCCGACAAACCGTGGCGCATGGCTTGGGCGATGACGCGAATACGGTCAGGTGTCTGCTTGGCCAGTTCTTTGGTGATTGCAGGGATTGCGGGCGCACCTGGAATTTCAATTTCGTCAAAACCAGTCAGGCCGGTTTCCGTCGACGCGAGCGCCTTTTGCATCGATTCGTGGAAGGTCCGGCCAATTGCCATCACTTCGCCGACAGATTTCATCGCTGTGGTCAGGTGCGGTTCGGAGCCTGCGAATTTTTCAAACGCAAAGCGCGGAATTTTGGTGACGACATAGTCGATTGTCGGCTCGAATGACGCAGGCGTGACGCCCGTGATGTCGTTGTCGAGCTCATCAAGCGTATAGCCAACCGCGAGTTTCGCCGCGATTTTTGCAATCGGGAAACCCGTGGCCTTGGATGCCAATGCAGATGAGCGCGACACGCGCGGGTTCATCTCAATGACAACCATGCGGCCGTCTTCTGGGTTGATCGCCCATTGCACGTTTGATCCGCCAGTTTCGACGCCGATTTCGCGCAGCACGTTGATCGATTGGGTGCGCATAATCTGGTATTCTTTGTCCGTTAACGTCAGGGCAGGGGCCACTGTGATGCTGTCGCCAGTGTGCACGCCCATCGGGTCGACGTTTTCAATGGCGCAAACGATGATGGCGTTGTCCGCCGTGTCACGCACGACTTCCATCTCGAATTCTTTCCAACCGAGCAGCGATTCGTCGACCAGAATCTGCGCCATTGGGGATGCTTCCATGCCAGTCCGGCAGTAGAATTCGTATTCGTCGCGGTTATACGCCACGCCGCCGCCAGTGCCACCAAGCGTAAACGCAGGGCGGATGATCGCGGGCAGGCCAACATATTCGATCGCGTCAATGGCGATCTTAACGCCCGCATTATAATCGAACTTGCCGTTGTCCATTTTGGGCGCGGTGACAATCGTCGCTTTGGGGTTCTCAATACCAAGGCGGTCCATGGCGTCGCGGAACAATTTGCGGTCTTCGGCCATCTCGATGGCTTCACGTTTTGCACCGATCAGTTCGACGTTGAATTTATCGAGCACACCCATGTCGGCAAGCGCCAATGATGTGTTCAAACCAGTCTGGCCACCCATTGTTGGCAGCAACGCGTCTGGGCGCTCTTTTTCGATGATCTTGGCGACAACTTCGGGGGTGATCGGCTCAATATAAGTCGCATCAGCCAGCCCGGGGTCGGTCATGATCGTCGCAGGGTTCGAGTTAACGAGGATAATCCGGTAGCCTTCTTCGCGCAGGGCCTTGCAGGCTTGTGCGCCGGAATAGTCAAACTCGCAGGCTTGCCCAATGATAATGGGGCCCGCACCGATAATCATGATCGATTTGATATCATCGCGTTTTGGCATGGCAGTGCCCCCTAACCGGTTATTTGCAAATTGTCTGCGTTATAGGGATGGCACGTGTAGGTGCAAGCCGCCAAGGTCAATTCTTCACGAAAATCGACACGTCGGCAGGGCATATTTCGGCTTGGGCGAAAGAACAGCGTCTGTTTGCTTGACTTCATGCGCGTGACAAGGTGTATCGGGGCGACCGTTTTACCCTTTGAGGACCTTAAAATGCACGCATACCGCTCCCATTCCTGTGCCGAACTGACTGCTGCCAACGTAGGCGACACCGTGCGCCTTTCTGGCTGGGTCAACCGCGTCCGTGACCACGGTGGCATTCTGTTCATCGATTTGCGCGATCACTACGGTATCACGCAGATTTTGTGCGACCCCGATAGCGCCGCGTTTGCGGATGTTGAAAAGGTCCGCTCTGAATGGTGCATCCGCATCGACGGCGAAGTGAAGGCACGTAACCCCGAACTGGTGAACGCCAAACTGCCAACAGGCGAAGTCGAAGTATTCATTCGCGAGATTGAAGTTTTGGGCTCGGCTGCGGAACTGCCATTGCAGGTGTTCGGCGACCAAGAATACCCAGAGGAAACGCGGCTGAAGTACCGTTACCTCGATCTGCGTCGCGAAAAGATGCAAGACAACATGAAGCTGCGGTCTGATGTTGTATCATCCATGCGCAAGCGGATGTGGGACAAAGGTTTCCGCGAATTCCAGACGCCGATTATCACATCTTCCTCGCCTGAGGGCGCGCGCGACTTTCTTATTCCGTCACGCCTGCACCCGGGAAAATTCTATGCGCTGCCGCAGGCTCCGCAGCAGTTCAAACAGCTGATCATGGTGTCGGGTTACGATAAGTATTTCCAGATAGCGCCGTGTTTCCGCGACGAAGATCCGCGTGCAGACCGGTCACCAACTGACTTTTACCAGCTTGATTTGGAAATGTCGTTTGTTGAGCAGCAAGACGTGTTTGATACGATCCAGCCAGTTATCACGGGTATTTTTGAAGAATTCGGCAAAGGCCGTAAAGTTGACCAAACATGGGAGCAGATCAGCTACCGTGATGCGGCGAAATGGTATGGGTCAGATAAGCCCGATCTGCGTAACCCGATCAAAATGCAGGTTGTGTCCGAGCATTTCGCAGGCTCCGGTTTCGCGATTTTCGCCAAGTTGCTTGAGCAGGAAGGCACCGAAGTTCGCGCGATTCCTGCGCCAACAGGCGGTGGCCGCAAATTCTGTGACCGTATGAACGTGTTTGCGCAAAAAGAAGGTCTGCCTGGAATGGGCTACATATTCTGGCGCGAAAAGACCGCTGATGCGGTTGCTCAGGAAATGGGCATCACTGTCAAAGAAGCCCAAGCCAAGATGAAGTCTGGCGAAGTTGAAGGTGGCATGGAAGCTGCTGGACCGCTCGCCAAAAACATCGGCCCAGAGCGTACAGAAGCCATTCGTTTGCAGTTGGGTCTTGGCCTCGGCGACGCGGCATTTTTCTTGGGCGGCAAGCCAAAGGCGTTTGAAGGCGTGGCTGGCAAAGCCCGCGACGTTATCGGCAAAGAGCTTGGTCTGACGGACTTGAACCGGTTTGCATTTGCATGGATCGTGGATTTCCCGATCTACGAACGCGACGCGGAGACTGGCAAAATCGACTTTGAACACAACCCATTTTCGATGCCACAAGGCGGCATGGCGGCGTTGGAGGGTAATCCCGAAGATGTGCTTGGGTATCAATATGACCTAGCGTGTAACGGCTATGAGCTGGTGTCTGGTGCCATTCGAAACCACCGTCCAGAAATCATGTTCAAAGCGTTTGAAATCGCAGGTTACGGCGCTGATGAGGTCGAAAAGCGGTTCGGCGGCATGGTGAATGCGTTCCAATACGGCGCCCCACCCCACGGTGGCTGTGCGGCAGGTGTTGACCGGATCGTGATGCTGCTTGCGGATGCTGACAACCTGCGCGATGTCATCATGTTCCCGATGAACCAACGCGCCGAAGATCTGATGATGGGTGCTCCAAACCTGCCACAGAACGAACAGCTGCGCGAATTACACCTGCGCGTACTGCCGCAAGACAGCAAATAGGCAAAAAATGGCGCGGGGGATGCGTTTCCCCGCGTAATTTTGCTGGCGATTGCGTATCATTGGGCATGAATACCCAACCGAGTTACCGCCATGCGATTTGATCCGACATTAGCCGCCGTGCGATTTGGCAGCGGGCTGTCCCCGATCATCGGGCGTCCCGCAAACGCGGACGCAATTTTGGCAGAGGTCGACGACGCGTTTGCGTTTGCTATCCCTGGATATAGCGATGCTGACCCGTCGATCCGTGATTATCAGCAAGCCAGCATGACACGCACCAAGGCACGCGGGACGGATCAAGCAGAGCAGACAGAACAGGCATTTCGCGAAGTACGCCAAGCGGCTAACCGTGTGTATGATCAAGCGCTTCGGTCGAGCTTGGCGCGGCATGTGGGCGCGGATGTCGGCTTTAAGCCACGCTTAAGTGCGTTTTTTGCAGATCATTTCACCGTCAAATCGCGTGGCGGACCGCAGCGACATTTGGTGACCCCTTTTGTCGAAGACGCCGTGACACCCCATCTGAACGGGTACTTTAGTGCGATGTTGCGGGCTGTGATTACGCATCCGATGATGTTGATTTACCTTCAACAGTTTCAATCAGTTGGGCCAACAAGCCCCTTTGGCAAACGCCGGAACCGTGGGATTAACGAAAATCTTGCTCGAGAATTGCTAGAATTGCACACGCTTGGTGTGGACGGTGTCTATGCGCAGGCGGATGTCCGCGAGCTGGCTGAATTGCTCACAGGTTTGACATACAACGGGCGGCGCGGGTTCTATTACGATGACCGCTTTGCGGAACCCGGAGCCGAGACGGTTCTGGGGATAACCTATGATGCTGCGGATGGGCTCGATAACATTTTACGCGCGATTGATGATCTGGCCGTGCATCCGCAAACCGCGCGGCATATCGCCGGAAAAATCGCGGCGGAATTTGTCGCTGATACACCTGATGTTGGATTGGTTGATGCAATGACAGCGGCCTTTGTTACAACGGACGGGTTTCTCCCGTCGGTCTATGCGGCGATGCTGGATCATCCGGCGTCGTGGCACGTAGATTTGCAAAAAATTAAGTCACCACAGCGGTTTATCACGTCCGCTATGCGTGCCCTTGGGGTCACAGGTGATGGGGTTGATCAGGCCAGCGGCCGCAACACCCGCGCGCTGTTTGTCACGCCGTTGCGGGTGATGGGGCAACCTTGGGAACGGCCAAACGGGCCTGATGGTTGGCCCGAAGACAGTACTGATTGGATCAGCCCTCAGGGCATGGCAGGCCGGATAAGTTGGGCGATGACCGCGCCGCGTATCTTGGTGCGAACCCGGTTGCCGGACCCGCGTGATTTTGTGCAAACCGCCCTTGGGTCGCTTGCAGGCCAAGACGTGGTTTTTGCGGCCAGTGCAGCCGAAGTCCGCGACGAAGGGGTTGGCGTTGTGCTGGCCTCTCCTGCGTTTCAAAGGAGTTAAGCCCATGGATAGGCGCAAGTTTTTGGCCCGCGTGGCCGCTTTGGGTTGCTCTGCTGCGGCCAGTCCGCTTGTCACGCCAGTGGCCTTGGCGCAGGCACCTTGGGACACGCGATTGGTCGTGATTATCTTGCGCGGGGCGATGGACGGATTGGATGTATTTCGCCCTGTGGGTGATCCCGAATATGCACGACTGCGCCCGACGTTGCGCCAAGGGACGATGGATTTGACCGGATTTTTCGGTATGAATGCCGCGCTGTCGCCACTGATGCCGCTTTGGCAGGCAGGCGAATTGGGGGCCGCACATGCCGTCTCCACGCCGTACCGCGACAAGCGCAGCCATTTTGATGGCCAGGATATTCTTGAGGCGGGTCGCCCTGGACTAATGGGGTCGTCAAATGACGGATGGTTGAACCGTATGCTTCAGACCATTCCAGGGATTACAGGTGAAACCGCATTTGCAATTGGTCGCGATCAACAATTGATCATGACAGGTGATGCACCTGCTGCGCGCTGGTCCCCCGAAGCCGAGCTGACGTTATCACCGCAAGCAGAGCGCCTTTTGGCCTTGGTTCATGATGCGGATCCGATGTTTAAGAATGCTTCGGCCCAAGCGATTGAAATTGCCCAATCCATTGCGATGACTGCTGCGTCCGATGCCGAGGGCGCTGAAATGATGATGACTGATCCGATGATGGCAGCGATCAATACCAATAAGGAACATGTACAGCTTGCTGAATTTGCAGCAGCCCGCTTGCGTGGCGACACGCGAATTGCCAGCTTTTCCGTTTCTGGTTGGGATACGCATCTGAACCAGAAAGGCGGGATCAAGAATGCGTTGCGCCGGCTTAGCGATACGATTCTGACACTGTCTCTTATACACATCTCCGAGCCCACGAGACCTC
>CAJXTP010000034.1 GCA_913061335.1 uncultured Loktanella sp. | reverse complement strand
GGCTTCAATCTGGACTTCAAGGTCGCCGGGTAAGAAGTAATGTTCCAGCAGGATCCGGTTCTTAAGGGGTTGGTGCCAGCGCTCGATTTTGCCCTGGGTTTGCGGGTGGTGTGGCGCACCGCGACTGTGCCTTCATATCTTTGTCCTGCAGCCAGTTCGCCAGAGACGTTGCTTGAGCCGTTATCCTTGGTGTCGCAGGTAACTCTCGGCCCTTAGCTGCCGTTGCCGCTCCACAGACATGCTGCAGTGCGGCCCGTCATTGCGGACTTTCACTGCAGGTGCGCCAATGGCTGGTTTGATCGCATCGCGCCGGAATCCTCATCATTGAATTCGAGCAGGAGTATCTTAAGCACCACGACCGGCGCCGCTTTTTTCCACGTACTGTTTTGGCCACCGGATACTCCATTTGGTTTGCATTGTTGGCGTGCTCGCTCGTTGGTATCGTTAGTGTGCTTTGTTTTGTGGTTTCAATTTGTTGGCGCTCGAGAGAAAAAAGCCATCATAACCAAGCCTCGCCAAAATCAGCCACGATATTCAAACCTACGTACTTAAACACGTGTTTCACCAGTTTTGATATTTTGAAATCCAACTACATTTTACACAACCATTTTTCGAACAATAACCGTGGTTGATGGATTGCCTGCTCGGCGGGCCAAACAAAAAAGTAGCTCCCGATACTGATGGGTGCTGCGCTTGATAAAGAGACAAGCACACCCTCTTCTAACTCTTTCTCAATGAGATATGTGGGAACCAAAGCCGCTCCAAGGCCATGTATCGCCGCCTGTATCATGGATGCAAATTGATCGAACAACATGCCTTGCGGAGGACCTATTTCGACGCCTTGGATCACTGCCCATCGTTCCCATGCATCGGGTCGGGTCTCTAAATGAAGTAACGGCAAGTCAAAAATTTCTGTGATTTCACCATTTTTCATCAGCTTCGTGTTTTCTGGGCTAGCGACTGCAACCACACTCTCCTTCATTAACTCAAGATAGTTAACGTCCGGCCAATCTTTTTGGCCAAAGTGGATGGCGGCATGGAAGGGTTCGGCGTTGAAGTCAAACGGTTGCAGTCGCGTGCTTAGATTGACTGTAACTTCTGGATGTTGTGCCACGAATTTGGGGAGCTTTGGAGCAAGCCAACGCACACCAAACGCCGGCAGAATTGCTAAATTCAACCGGCCACCTTTGGGGTTTGCTTTCAAGCGCAGGCTTGCAGTTCCCAAGCTGTTCAATGAGGATCGAACCTCTAACGCGTAGCTTTGAGCTGCGAGCGTCAAGGTGATACGTTTGCGGTCTCGCACGAAAAGTGGTGTGTCCAAATAGTCCTCTAGAACCTTCAACTGCCGGCTGACCGCACTTTGTGACAGGCCAAGTTCGCGCCCCGTTTCCGATACATTTTTGGTTCGTTCGAACGATTCAAGGGCTCGAAGGGCAGATATTGGGGGCAAAAAGCGCTTGGGTTGAGGCATATGTATCAGGTTTCCGCATATATAATCGCATAAACGCGTTTCTCGCACATCAACAGTCTGTGTCAATGTCCCAGTAAGTTAAGGGAGATTTATCAATGGTAAAATTCAGAAAATCGGATCGAATTGAGGCGATTTCATTGTCTGAGATTGTGCAAATCTCTGAAAGTTCCAGCAAAATGAAGGCGCAAGGTCATGACATTTTAGCATTAAGCACAGGGGAACCCGATTTCCAAACACCAACGCACATTTGTGACGCTGCAGTGGAGGCAATGCAGCTCGGCCAGACGCGTTACACCCCAACTGCAGGTACGCCTGCTCTTCGCAAGGCTATCACGGATGATGCCACATTCGAGGCAACGCCAGAGAACGTCATCGTGTCGACTGGGGCTAAGCAAGTGTTAGCCAATATATTCTTAGCGACGCTGAACGATGGCGACGAAGTCATCATGCCGACGCCCTATTGGACCAGCTATTCTGACATTGTTACCGTCGCGGGAGGGGTTCCGGTTTTGGCGTGTTGTGGGCCGGATCAAGGGTTCAAGATGACGCCCGAGCAGCTGGATGCGGCGATAACACCAAAAACCCGTTGGCTACTCATTAATTCACCATCGAACCCAACCGGTGCGATGTATACCCACGATGAGTTACAAGCATTGGCGGGTGTCCTCGTTAACCATCCGCATGTTTGGATAGCATCTGACGAAATTTACCAACATCTGTCGTATGTTCCTTTCACGTCTTTTCGCCAAGCAGCGCCAGAGCTTGCCGAACGAACAATAATTGTGAATGGCGTCTCGAAGGCGCACTCGATGACCGGCTGGCGCATTGGATGGGGCATTGGCCCAGTGGACTTGATCAAAGCGATGATCACTGTTCAGGGGCAAATAACATCTGGTGCGTGTTCAATTGCACAGGCGGCGGCTGTCGCGGCGTTATCCGGCCCGAAAGATCATATTGCTGAAAGGCTTGCGATTTTCCTGTCTCGCCGCGAGATGATCGTACAGGCGCTGAACGCAATACCAGGCATTTCATGTCCTGTGCCAGACGGGGCGTTTTATGTTTTTCCGTCCTGTGCAGGACTTATTGGAAGTCGCACACCCGTAGGTGTTGTCATTGAAAATGATGCCGACTTTTGTGCGTTTGTCTTGGCCATAGCGGGTCTTGCCATCGTGCCCGGTCGTGCCTTCGGCCAACCCAATCATTTCCGTCTTTCTTTCGCCTACTCCGATGCCGATTTGAAAGACGGCTGTTCGCGTATCAAAAACGCTGTCTCGCGTTTGTCATTGCCACATTGAAAAGGACCTCTCATGACCTATCAACCTATTCTCGACGCCTGCCAACTGGATGCCTCCCAAACCAGCGGCGGCACCTTGCGTGTTACCACGCCAGTCGACGGCAGTGAAATTGCCATGGTGCCCATGCATTCCACCACGGACGCAAAGGCTATGATTGCCAACAGCGTCATCGCATTTAAGGCATGGCGCAAAGTGCCTGCACCTCGTCGAGGTGAGTTGGTCCGCCTGTTGGGTGAAGAATTACGTCGTGAGAAAGAAAACCTTGGCCGTCTTGTTTCACTGGAATGCGGTAAGATTTATCAAGAAGGCTTAGGCGAAGTTCAAGAAATGATCGACATTTGCGATTATGCTGTTGGCCTGTCGCGCCAGTTGCACGGCTTGACTATTGCATCCGAACGCCCCGGCCATGCGATGCGCGAAACATGGCATCCGATTGGTACGGTTGGCATCATTACGGCCTTTAACTTCCCAGCTGCTCCGTGGTGTTGGAACGCCGCGTTGGCTTTGGTTTGCGGCGACCCTGTCATTGCGAAGCCTTCCGAAAAGACACCATTGACCCAGCTTGCAATTCAGAAAATTTGTGACCGTACCATGGCCGCATTCGGTGATGATGCTCCGGATGGTTTGATCCAATCTCTGGTCGGCGAACGAGATCTTGGCGAATTGTTGACCGCATCTGCTGATGTGGCTTTGGTTTCAGCCACAGGTTCTGTCCCGATGGGCAAAGCCGTGGCGGCTGACATGTCCAAACGCCTTGGTAAAACCATCCTTGAACTGGGTGGAAATAACGCGATGATTGTCGCACCATCCGCTGATTTGGAAATGGCTATCCGCGCGATTGTCTTCTCGGCTGTTGGCACTGCCGGGCAACGCTGTACGTCGCTGCGCCGCTTGATCGTACATGAAGACGTTTATAGTGAATTGGTTCCGCGCCTTGCCAAGGTCTACGCAGGGTTAGCAATTGGTGATCCGTTGGCAGACGGGACATTGGTTGGTCCATTGATCGATGACGGCGCCATGACGGCGATGGAGCACGCACTTGAAAGCGCAAAAGCTGAAGGCGGCACTGTGCATGGCGGCGGTCGCACGTTGACCGAAAAATTCCCCAATGCGGCGTATGTTTCTCCAGCGATTGTCGAGATGCCAGCTCAATCTGCGATCATGCATACCGAGACGTTTGCACCAATACTTTACGTTGTGAAATACAACGATTTGGATGACGCGATTGCCCTGCAAAATGCCGTGCCACAAGGTTTGTCATCATGCATCTTTTCAACTGATGTCCGCGAAACCGAAGAATTTCTGTCCGCTGTTGGATCTGATTGCGGGATCGCAAACGTTAATATTGGTCCTTCGGGCGCTGAAATTGGCGGGGCCTTTGGCGGTGAAAAAGAAACGGGGGGTGGTCGAGAAAGCGGATCAGACGCGTGGCGCGCCTATATGCGCCGTCAGACCAGCACAGTGAACTACTCGCGCGAACTTCCGTTGGCGCAAGGCATCACTTTTGAGATCTGAGGCCAGTATGACACGCCAAACCTCTAAAAGTTTGTGGACATCGACTGCTACTGACACGCCTGAATGGCAACACCTTGACGACAACATCGATGTTGATGTTGTCGTCATTGGTGGCGGCTTTACCGGTGTATCTGCGGCCTTTCATTTGGCCGTTGGTGGCGCGTCTGTTGCTTTACTCGAAGCACATACTATCGGGTTTGGCGGGTCAGGTCGCAATGTCGGCTTGGTCAATGCTGGCCTTTGGACCCCGCCAGATGAAGTTGAACAAAAGCTGGGCAAAAAAGCCGGAGAGAAGCTAAATAGCATTCTTTCTGGTGGTCCCGACATTGTTTTTGGCTTGATTGAACAACTTCAAATCCAATGCGAAGCAGAGCGGCAAGGCACGCTGCATTGTGCTCATTCGCAAGCTGGGTTGTGCGACTTAGAGAAACGGTTCGCGCAACAGCAAACTCGCAAGGCCCCAGTCAAACTGCTCAATGCATCTGAAACAGTGTCACGTACAGGGTCAGAAGCCTACTGCGGTGCCTTGTGGGATGGGCGAGCAGGGACCATCCAGCCTTTGGCTTATGTACAGGGTCTAGCGCAAGCAGCGTCACAACTGGGAGCGCAAATTTTCGAAAACTCATCTGCAATTTCTGTTGAAGAGGACGGTTCCGGTTGGCGGGTTAAGACGACCCACGGTGAAGTGAAAGCTGCGCGCCTCATCCAAGCGACCAATGCCTATACAACAGACGGCGCACCCAAAAATAACATCATTCCAGCATATTTTTTCCAGCTTGCTACCGCTCCTATACCCGAAAATTTGCTTTCCGGTATTCTTGGTGCGCGTGAAGGGTGCTGGGACACTGCGATGATCATGTCATCCTTCCGATTAGACCAAGCGGGCCGGATGATATTTGGCGCATTTGGCAACCTTGACGGGCTTGGTCGGCAGGCGCACGCCACATGGGCCATGCGCAAGCTCATTCAGTTGTTCCCTCAACTCAAAAATGTCCCGTTTGAACGATCGTGGACCGGACGGATTGCCATGACATCCAGCTACTTGCCCCGCGTCGAGCAACGCGGCGCACTGGGTATTTCCATTTTCGGTTACAGTGGGCGAGGAATTTCACCCGGTACGATTTTTGGTGCCGCCGCTGCCGACTGGGCGATGGGAAAAGGTGAACTGCCCATGGATCTTAACCCACCGACACACGAACCGAACGCCGCTGCCAAAAGTGCATATTACGAGTTTGGATCGGTTATGACCCACCTCGTGAATGCACGTTTATAGACCAAACCCAACCGGAGCATTCTTATGACCCTACACTTCCGCGGCACCAATGAAATTCGTGCTGATTTTTCCAACGCAATGTCTGTTATGTATCGGACCGAAGTCCCCGCTTATGGTCAGCTGATCGACATTGTCGGGGTCGTAAATGACGACGTCCTTACAGGGGATCACGCCGCAACTCTAAATCTGACACCAGAGGAAGATACCCAGCGGATCACTCAAGAACGCCACGGAGCAATCCGTTTGGGAACAGCACAAGAACTCGCCATGATGGCGCGTGTTTTTGCGGTAATGGGGATGCACCCCGTAGGATATTACGATTTGTCCGTCGCATCGGTTCCAGTTCATTCAACTGCATTTAGGCCCATCTCTCGTGGTGATCTAGCCCAAAACCCTTTCCGCGTTTTTACGTCATTGTTGCGGTTGGAATTGATCGAAGATGAAGAACTGCGTGACAAAGCCCAAGTTGCTTTGTCCAATCGCCAAATCTTCACGAACCAAGCAATTGCGCTGACGATACAAGCCGAAAAAGATGGCGGTCTGAGCGATGACGATGCCGTCACATTTATTGCCCAAATATTAGAGACATTCCGTTGGCATTCAGACGCTTGCATTGATGCGCAAACCTTTGATGCGTTAAACGGCACGCACCGGCTGATCGCCGACGTTGTGTCCTTCAGAGGCCCGCACATCAACCACCTGACGCCTCGCACGTTGGACATTGATGTGGCACAAACCTCCATGATCGCCCAACACTTATCCGCCAAAGCAATTGTTGAGGGCCCTCCGCGCAGAGTCTGTCCAATTTTGCTGCGCCAAACATCATTTAAGGCGCTAGACGAAGTTGTCCGGTTTCCTAATTCTGATGGCAGTTTCTCCGAAGGCACGCATACCGCGCGCTTTGGTGAGGTAGAACAACGAGGAGCTGCTTTGACGCCAAAAGGTCGTGCGCTGTACGATGTGTTGTTGGCCAAGGTCCGCGAAGATGTCTTGCCTGCAGGCGACGGATCAAATGCAAAAACTTATGTTACGCGTTTAGAACATATTTTTAAGGCGTTTCCGGACAACTGGCGTGACATGCACGACCAAGGCCTAGCCTATTTCAAATACAGCCTAGCTGACGCCACGAAAGTGAATGATGTGGATGCGAAAATCAATGCGCTTTTGGACGCTGGCGTATTGTTCCTTAGCCCAGTTATCTATGAAGATTTTTTACCTGTGAGCGCGGCCGGGATTTTTCAATCCAATCTTGGTGACGAAACCAGTAGTCATCGACAAACGGCATCAAACCGAATTCAGTTTGAAGCGGCTCTTGGCCTAAATATCGTAGACGAATTTGCGCTTTACGAAGACATCCAAGCCACCACGTTGGTTCGCTGTCGCGCTCAACTTCGCGCGTCTCGAGCAGCCACCTGATGTCGTTAAACAAAACGTGCGCCGTGCCTGAGCGGATCGCAAATATCACTACGCCGCGTGACATGGTAACCTATTTGGAAGGTGTGCGCGGTGAGCGAGGTCAAAGCCCGATTGTGCTGCGCCCGACCTCAACGCAAGAGGTCGCACTGTGCGTACATCACTGCGCGTCTCACGACATTCCCTTTGTTCCACAATCGGGAAACACCGGCCTAGTTGGTGCGTCCGTTCCCGATGATACTGGCCAAATGGCAGTTCTCAGTCTTGATAAGCTGCGCGGTGTCTTTAAGGTCGATCTTGCAAATCGCTCCGTAACCGTTGGTGCCGGACTTCGGCTGTCTGATGTGAATGCGCGTCTTACCGAACACGGGCTGTTCTTCCCGATCGACCTTGGTTCTGATCCGATGATTGGTGGAATGGTGGCGACGAATACCGGCGGTGGGCGGTTTTTGCGTTATGGCGATGTGCGTCGCAATGTTCTTGGCCTCACGGTCGTATTGAACACGGTTGAGGCGGATATTTTGACGCTTGGTTCCCCTGTACGCAAAAACAACACTGGCCCAGACTGGAAGCAAAATTATATCGGTACTTCCGGATGGTACGGCGTCATCACAGAGGTGATTTTGAACCTGGAACCGGTTGTCCAAGAACAGGAAACAGCGATTATTGTACCAAGCAGCGACGCAGCTATGTTGGTATTGTTGCAGCATCTTGAAGCAAGGCTTGGCCCGTTACTATCGGCCTACGAATTCATGTCAGAGCCTGCGATGCGGCACGCTTTCGCACATGTGTCGTCTCTGAAAAACGCATTTGAGGACGGCATCATCCCCCCAAATGCGGTGCTGATTGAAGTTTCACGTACAACGTCCAAAGCACCGTGGGACACACCATTAGACGAGGTTTTGCAATCCGCTCTTATGGAGGCATGGGAATTGGAAAATGCCCCGCTTCAAGATGCATTATTTGGCCGTCCTGAAGAGATTTGGGCATTACGACACGCGCTTTCCGAAGGGGTTAAATCTGCAGGGCCACTGATCGCATTTGATTTGGGCTTCACCCGCGACAAAGTGATCGCTTTTCGGGCCGAGATGGCACGGATGCTGCCTCAGGAATTTCCCGAAATTGAAATTTGCGATTTCGGGCACCTAGGTGACGGCGGCTTGCACTTCAATTTGATCAAGTCCGGTGGACCGCTAACGTCAGATTATGAGCTTGAATTGCGCGATTGGGTTGTCGAGGCTGCTGTCGAAAGGTTTGGCGCATCATATTCGGCGGAACACGGGATCGGCCCCAAAAACATCCGCTATTTCGAACGCTATTCGGTGTTGGAAGAAACACAGCTGAAACGTCAAGGTGATCTCTTTGCGTCGCGCCCAATTAGAAAATTGGAGACACCTAAGTGACGATTTATCACTCTGCAGGATCATCACCGTCTTGGACGGGCCAAGATATCGGCATTATGGTTCTGGATTGTCAGTACCCTTTTGTCCGTGGCAACGTTGCCAACGCACAATCATATCAGTTTCCTGTGCGTTACGCAGAAGTAAAGGGCGCTTCGATTGAACGATTGTTGTACGAGGGCGATGCGTCGTTGTTAGGGACTTTCGTCGATGCCGCGCGGCAATTGCAGAACGAAGGTGTTCGTGCGATTACAGGGGCTTGTGGGTTCATGGCGCAGTTCCAAAAGGAACTACAAGAGGCTGTGGGTGTTCCAGTCTTTTCTTCCAGCCTATTACAAATTCCCTACATGTACGCTCTGACCGGCAAACCTGTTGGCGTTATTACAGCTGACGCTACTTGCCTGAAAGCGGCACATTTTCGTGCTTGTGATGTGCCCCAAGAACTACCCGTCGCAATAGCAGGCATGGATCTAGTTGCAGCATTCAAAAACAGTGTCTTGGCCAATGCGGTCACTCTGGACAACGATGCTGTCAAGTTGGGTGCGGTGAAAACTGCCGTTCAACTTCAGAAAGATAACCCAGCAATCGGTTCAATCTTGCTCGAGTGCAGCGAGCTGCCACCATATGCAAAAGATATCCAACGCGCGACAGGTTTGCCGGTCTTTGATTTTATCACCATGATCGAAAACGTGCATCGCGCATTCAACCCACCCCAGTTTGGTTGAGTCAGAAACCCTATCGGATATCGTTGCTGCCGCAAAGTTCAGCGACGGACGGAATGTAGGCTTTGGGGTTTTTAGCTTTAAGAACATACCTATTCCGTTCATCGTCGGCGGCGTTAGGCGTGAAGCGATCACCAAGGCGGCGGCCATAAGCTTCAAGCTCGACATCGAATTCTGGCAGACACATTCGCGCAAGAAAGCATGGGAAAACATGGCTTCCAAAATCTGAAACTCGTCGCGGAACGCCTGAACACTCCCTACGGGCGTCGAACTCACATGCAATCGCGCTTTTCGAACTTAGCTGCCATTAGCTGCACAGCAGGAATTTAGTTACTTTGGGCTCACTGCCGCCATTAGATCGGCCGCAGCATGTGCATCTGCCGGACGACGCTGCACCGACAGGGACGGCCCTAACCGGCCATCGGTTATGGCAATTGAATGGTTAGCAATGTTGCCGCTATTCACCTCAAACTTTTCGGCGTTTTCGACGACCCCTCTTGTTCAGCGATCCCATTTTTAAAGCGCATGGATGTTTGGTTCGGGTATGGTAACTTAGAGTCCTAACAACACCAAGAGGTCGAGTCATGAAGACAACGCCTATAATTTATTGGCTGCGGCGTGACTTTCGACTAAGTGACCACCCCGGCCTCACGGCTGCTGTACTTTCTGGGCGGCCAGTCATCCCAGTCTTCATTTATGATGAACTCGTGGAGTCATATGGTGCCGCACCAAAATGGCGTTTGGGCTTGGCAGTTGAACACTTCGCAAAATCACTTGTAAAAATGGGCTCGAAATTAATTTTAAGGCGTGGGCGGGCGCTAAATGTCCTTCGTGACTTAGCGGAAGAAACCGGTGCAGGTGCCGTGTATTGGTCGCGCGCTTATGATCCGGCAGCAATCATACGAGATACACATGTAAAAACTGGATTAAAGGCAGATGGGTTGGAAGCAAAGAGCCACCCAGGCCACTTACTCTTTGAGCCATGGAAAATAGAAACCAAAACAGGTGGGTATTACAAGGTATTCACGCCGATGTGGAAGGCAGTGCGCAACATTGTTCTTGAACAAGAATTGCCCGAGATCACACATCTTCCTGAGCCTCTAGTTTGGCCCCGTAGCGACGATCTCGATTCATGGCATATGGGTCTCGGAATGAAGCGCGGTGCAAAGATTGTCGCAAAGCACGTTTGCGTCGGCGAAAAAGCTGCGAATGAGCGACTTGCTATCTTTATCCAAAACAAGGTGGAAAATTATAAAACCACCCGAGATGTACTCTCTGTAGATGGCACCTCTCGCCTGTCGGAAAACCTAACCTATGGAGAGATATCACCTCGCGCCGTTTGGCACGCCGGATGGAAAACATTGAACGATGGCGTATCGGATGCAGAGGTATTCTTAAAAGAACTTGTTTGGCGTGAATTTGCCTACCACCTCGCCTACTATACACCTGCAATAGTCTCGGAAAATTGGAAAGATGCCTGGAATAGCTTTCCATGGAAAGATGATGGAATTCATGCACTTCCTTGGAAACAGGGACGCACGGGTATCCAATTGGTCGATGCAGCCATGCGCGAAATGTATGTGACTGGTACCATGCATAACCGAGGACGCATGATCGTCGCATCATATTTGACAAAGCATATGATGACGCATTGGAAAGTGGGTCAGAAATGGTTTGAAGACTGCCTAATAGACTGGGATCCGGCATCAAATGCAATGGGTTGGCAATGGGCGGCAGGGTCCGGTCCCGATGCCGCACCATTCTTTCGGATTTTCAATCCTGACACACAAGCAGAAAAGTTCGACAAAGATCGAAACTATCGCGCTAGATACTTAGCGGAGTGTTTTTCTGATCACACGGACCATGCACAACAGTTTTTTGAAGCAATCCCTCAGAGTTGGAAGCTTAGCGCAAGCGATGCTTACCCTGCCCCAATCGTAGAACTCGACGTTGGGCGTCGTTTGGCCTTATTGGCTTACAAGGGACGCTGACCACCCCAAACGATAGCACCGACTTTTGTTCTCCGTCGTTTGGCTCTATGCCTATGTTTATGGCAAGCGCGCTTATCATTGGTTCAACAGGTGGCATTGGCGCCGCTGTCAAAAACGTGCTCGTGAAGCGTGGCGATGAAGTCGTCGGGCTTTCAAGGAGCGTTGATGGATTGGACGTTACGAACGAAGCATCCATCAAACAGTTATTTGAAGCACATCAAGGGCAATTTGATTTGGTTCTAATTGCGACTGGAGCGCTTACCGTAGACGGGCACGTTCCTGAGAAATCCATCAAGGCTTTGGATCCATCTGCGATGGTCGGGCAATTCCTGGTCAATGCAGTCGGACCTGCCCTCGTACTCAAGCATGCTATCCGACTTTTGCCACGCGACCGTCCGTCTGCAATCGTTGCTCTCTCAGCAAGGGTCGGTTCCATCGGAGACAACAAAATTGGTGGTTGGCATTCATATCGAATGGCTAAAGCTGCATTGAATCAATTGATCCATGGCGCGGCTATCGAACTTGCGAGAACACATAAGCGTGCGAGTTGCGTTTGCATACATCCAGGCACAGTTGAAACGCTGTTCACGAAAAACTACGCTAAAACAAACAAAACCGTAACTGCTGAGGAAGCCGCTGTTGATTTAGTACGGGTCTTCGACCAACTAACGCCTGAACATTCTGGTGGTTTTTTTGATTCTAGCGGAAAGGAAATAGCGTGGTAGTTTTTGGCGGCGTCCTGTCACTATTTACTCTGCGATTGACACTTGACGATTACGTCGATGAGAGCAGCCCAGTACGTCTCCCTATCTAATAGTAACCGACTTCGCTAATTTCTAGATTGGCATCATGATCCCTTCCGAATGCCACGATACCAATGGATCGAAGAGATTGAGGATTGATTTCAGTACGCATCATTGAGCCTGAGGGAGCAAATTCGATGAACGGCAAACGTATCTCACTCCAATCGGCTGGCGCATCAAAACCCACTTGGTAATATTGCCATGGCATAATAGTGCCACGTGTCCTGAGATGAATGAAATAGCGTTGGCTATTACCTCGAACAATTATGCGAATGCCGGTAGAATTTTCTGGAGGATTCTCCGAGAAGTTGGCACGCATTTGTATGAAGCCGCCGTTATTGGCGGTGCTGACGGTGCCTGATAGTTTGGCAAAATCCGTGTCCGCGTTTTGCAAGAACTGCGCACGCCCGGCAGATTTACCGCCCATAACCGTATCTGCAAAAAAACTCCATCTTGTTTCGGGATTCGATGTGAAATCTTCGATAGTGCTGACTTGAGAAATTGCTATCGAAGGTTGGAATGCGACAACAAAGGCGAGCGCAGCGAATGTTTTTGATTTTGTCATTGTTGTGTGACCTCTGGCAAATTTCTATTCATTTGGTTTGGTAAAACGGATGTTCGCCTTACGCGAAAAATAACGGCGAGCAGTACCAAAATACCGATTCCAGCAAAGCCGCTGACCGAGATTAGTTCGGCGCCATTCGCGACCACGATTCCGATCAACGCCCATACAACTGTTAGCAAATACTCGGGGGCACTTGGGCGCAATCGGAATGCATATAGCGAAAGGGCCAGTCCCAAACTTATTCCAATAAAAGCCCAACCAAAGGCATCAGTGACGAAGCCAAAACCTGCCATTGTGCTTCCGATCGAAACACATGACGCAGCCGTCAGCCAACCTGCATAGATCGCTACGGGAGCCTGAAAAAGCCACCGATCCCTTGTCGGAGCCGCAATCAAGGACGCGACAGCGCTTAAAGCCATCAAGATTATCGTAACGGTAGCCCAAATCGCACTTGCGTTCGCAATCGCTAGCCATGGGATGCCGAGTATAAGGCTTAACAGCAATGGGACCCTTGCGCGATTCCAATCGGACGCGTCGACCCGCTTCCAAGCTCCAAAACACGCCGAAATGATTAACCAGGAGTAGATAAGACCCCATATAGCGAATGCGTAGCCAGCTGGTTGAATGGGTGGGTCGATTTGAGGGATGGGAAGTTGGCTGGCTTCAAATCCACTAAACGGATTCGTAAAAGCGGGGGATACCGCGAATGCAATTGTGGCTGCTAAAATGAGGTAGGTCAGTATACTTTTCATTTTATGATTCTGCCTTGAGCTCAGCCCACTGAAACATAAGTATCGTTGTAAATATCGCGCCAATCAGTAAAGCGTGAGCAATCGCTGTGACACCGAATACAAAGTAGCTGCCAATCGATATGGAAAAGACTGAGCTCCAAATCCACGCTAATATTTGCATCAACAGATGAGTTGTCGGCAGAGGATAGTTTCGGAACGGATTCTTACTTTCATCCATGATACTTGAGTAAGCTACGCTAAGGTTCGAGTTTTTCATTTTTCTATCCTCATGATGTTAATAACTTTAGGAGCGTGCTTCACCGCCCTTCGGGCGGGACTAGCGGTGGCGCTCTGTGCGGGGATCCGGGGATGATCCACGCACATTGCTTTCGTCTGCTTTGCCAGTTACGGCAGCAGCACGCTGTCGATTACGTGAATAACGCCATTGGTTGCCTCGATATCGGCAGCAACAACGTTGGCACCGTCAACCATGACGCCATTGTCGAGATCGATGGTCACAGAGGACCCCTGTACAGTAGCCGCCATCATGTCGTCCTGTAGATCGGTGGACATCACTTTTCCGGCAATTACGTGGTAAGTTAGAATAGCAATTAGTTGGTCTTTGTTTTCAGGTAACAGTAGGCTTTCAACGGTGCCCTCAGGAAGTGCTGCAAATGCTTCATCGGTCGGCGCGAATACTGTGAATGGCCCTTCGCTTTGGAGGGTCTCCACAAGACCGGCTGCGCCAACTGCTGCAACGAGTGTGTTGAATGTTCCGGCATTTATCGCAGTGTCAACGATGTCGCCGTCGGCTGCCAATGTAGTAGTTGCAACTGTGCTTAGAGCAAAAGCCATTGCTGTGACAAATTTGAAAGACATATCGAGTTCCTTTTTTGGTCTCTTGTAAGCAGCGAGATTGCTGTGATAAGTTTTGAATGATATGAAATTATTGTTCACACAATGACAATTGTCACAAAGTGAACAAATTTGTCATGTAATGACAAAACGGAACATTGTTTTTACTTAAATTACAAACGCGAGGCGGAAATGTTATCTGACGAACTTTCAGAAGGACTGGCCAACTACCAAATCGGGGATAAGATTCGCGCGTTGAGGACCACAAAGTCACTTGGTTTGGCCCAAATGGGTGACCATACGGGGCTGTCGGCTAGTATGTTGTCCAAAATTGAACGCGGCCAAATCGTTCCTACACTTCCAACTTTAATGCGAATTGCATTGGTGTTTGGCGTGGGGTTGAATCATTTCTTCGATGAAAGTGACGCACCGATCCTCGAAGTGGTCCGTGCAAAAGATCGTCTAAAGCTGCCGGACACCAAAGATCGGATGCCAAGTTACTACTTTGAAAGCCTAGATTACCCGATTAACGATCGCCCGATCGATAGCTACTTGTCCGAGTTCATACCTAGGACACCGTTCTCAGAACCCCACGAGCATGACGGTGTAGAATTAATCTATGTTATTACGGGTGCCGTTGAAATCCAGATCCATGACAAAGTGCACCGCCTCGATGCAAAGGACTCGATGTACTTCGATGCTCGTCATCCTCACTCCTACAAATGCGGATCGGAGGATCGCGCCACTGCCGTCGTTGTGGCGGCTAAAGTATCCGAATAATGTCCATAGCCGACAACAAAACTGCGGTAGATGCAGGGCTGAAACCAGACTGATCGCATACGATGATGTTAGTTGCCAGCTGTGGTCATAATAACAGATTGTCTTAGAACCGACGTTCACTACGCCGCCGAGAAGAGGATTAAGGGCTCCTACCCGTCCTTAGCCGCGATTGAAAATCATGTGATAAACAGGCTTGTCAACGTCTGGTTGTCGTTGTGGTCGGGTCAGAATATCTTTGGCCCAAACGGTTTGACGAACGTCTTCACATCTCAACACGCCAATATGCGCGGATAGTTAGAGACTGGGTCAAATCCATTGACCTGCAAGCAACAGCTTACGGCACTCATTCCATGCGCAGGACAAAGGTAACGCAGATTTTTAAGAAGACGGGAAATCTGCGAGCGGTTCAACTTTTACTCGGTCACACCAAAATGGACGGCACCATTAGATACCTCGGCGTTGAACTCGAAGATGCGCTCGCAATTTTTGAAGCCATTAAAATATAGGAACATGGGCCGATCGCGCGGGCGGCCCATACCGGCGAATGTCCAGTCCTCCGGCATATTCCCTCGTCGAATGTCCGCTATGTTGTCAACGACATTTTCATTCGCACCCGCAGCGAAAGTCCGGTTTTTACCCAAAACGACGCACAGCCTACAAAACTTAACAGCCCATCAAATCGCATGCCCCTGCCAAACAACCCTACCTAAAATACGGAACGGTTGCGTGTGGTCGCCTAGTTTGTGAACTGTCGGCTGCCGGTCGGGGTTTAGGGCGATGAATGCGACGGTGTCGGGCGTTAGTTGCGTCACGCGCCCTCCTCCAATTTTTCCATTGTTCGACACTGCGTAAACACCGTCGGAAACGGGTTTGACCGAGCCCTCGTCAATCATGACCAAGGTATCTGCTGGGGCAACTGGCGCCATCGTGTCGTCCTGCAGCCGAATGAACCTCAAATTGTCAGGAGCGTGTCCCGTCTCTGAAAACCATGCCTGACTGAAAGCAACTGGCCCGACGCCCCGCCTGCCCCCAGCACGGCTTGAGTATGGTATAGGCAGGAATGTCCGCTCAGCCTCTGTTGGCAACGGCTTGGTTGGATCAAAGGCAGTGGTCGCGTCCATAAAACCGGGAGGACTGACTGGTTCACGCGACAGTTCGCTGCGCTTTGGACCAATATAAAATTCAAGGTCCAGTGCATTGCAAATTGCTTCAAGCTTATTTGCGGCGGGCGATGACCCTCGCCGAATTGCTTGAATTACAGAACTGTTGTCCTGACCAAGTGCCAAAATGCCGAGCTGGGACTGAGACAAATTCAGCTCTTTTCGGCGTGCTTCCAAGAGCAAGTATAGATCATTTGTTTCCATGTTAGTGTAAAATTACACCAAAAGCGCAGGGATACACAAGTTACACCTTGGGAAATCAATCATTTCGCGCTTAGTGCAAATGGTTATTGAACATACGGTGTAAATAGTTACAAGTGCGGTTATGGAATCAAATCACCTCATAAATCTTGCGAGTACGTTGTCGCGCTACACTGCTCGCGCCGAAGCTACGATCTCAAGTATGGCTGCAGGTAACGCAACCCTATTTGAGCGCCTTCGGAATAGTCGTGGATGCACTCTGAAGACAGCTAAGAATGTCATGGTTTGGTTTGACACAAATTGGCCTGCCGACATCGAATGGCCCTCTGACGCCCCCCGCCCCCAACAGAAAGAGGAGGCTGCTTAAAACGCAGACCATTCCGCAAAATACGGCGTTTGCGCCGCTGAGCACGGCTGCCCAATCACCAACCTCGTACCGCCCATTCTAAGGATTGTTAATATGCTCCCTGCCACTCATTATATCCCCCACACACCCTCGCCGACACCAGCACGCCCCAATGGCACCTCTATTCTGGTGCAAATGGCCCACGACGCTCTGGTACACCTGAGCGAACAACAACGTCTTGTGCTCGCGCTTGACATCGTCACCGGCGCGAGGCTGTCATGCAGCGCGGTTCCATTGAATAGGATCGCTACTGCGGCGGGTGCCACATCAAACGAATTATCGCTGCTTGGCATCCGCGATCAGGTGCAGGAACCTGACATCTGCCCCAAATTCATGATGATCCTGCATGATTTTTATGACCGCGCAGAGCTGCCCACATTCGAGGCCGCTTTCGGACACGCATTGCGGTTTGTTGCCAATGAAAAATGGGCGATTTCAACCCCAACATCAAAGAACGCACGCGCTGCCTTGGTTCGCATGGCCCTCAATAACCGCACCCATAAGGAAGCCGTAAAATGAACACTCGCCTGCCAGCAGAGATAACATCTAAGCGCGCAGATCAATTGGGTCCTTCTATGAGCCAGAAACAAACCCACATGACGCGATGTCCCCCGTGAAAGAGGTTGTTCTTGACGCGCCTTAGACTCCTGAACACTCGAAACAGCGCCGGTCTGTTCCCAAGTCAGGTAGCCTTGACCATCAACAGTTTGGCGTTTTGGCGGAGACTGGATTGGAACACATGCATTTCCTGCATCTTTGATTGCATCAAAGAAATCTGCGCCAAGACATTCATTGGCAAACCTATCCCAATCAACCTCTGCACTTTTAATCGCTCCATTAGTGTTAGAAAGTAATGTCCGCTTGGGTCCGTAAGCAGTGAAATCGAAAACCATTACAACGCGCGGATTCAACTCGCCAGTGCAACATGCTGGTTGGGCCCTAGGAATAGCTGATT
>CAJXTP010000033.1 GCA_913061335.1 uncultured Loktanella sp. | reverse complement strand
TACATTGGACTGGAGATCTTTTACCAATTCGCCTACGTTCTCGCGCGGTAAACGCAGCCCAAACCGAAGCGGTTTTACACCCGGAAACAGGGTCTGAAAAAGGGGTTCTGCGATAAATGCTTGCCCAATCGGGTTGCCGTAGTCGCCATAGACACCCACGATCGTCAGCGGCTGTTCACCTATATTAACCACATCCCCAACAGTCAGATCGGCACCCCGCGCGAGTTGTTCATTGATCAAAATCGCCACGTTTGCATGCACGTCTTTCCAAGGGGTTTGCCCTGCGGTCAGGAACGTCCAATTATCGCGGTAGGTCGCATGATTGCGCGCGCCAAATACGTCGATCGGACGGCCTGCGACTTGGACCTGCGCGGACATGATCGGCAGAACCGCGTCCACGCGCGGCGTCACAAAATTGACCACTGCAGTCGCCTGTTCGGGGCTTTCCGCTGTCACGTATAGTTCGGACGCGAGCCGTTGATCCAAGAAACCGACAAACGTTAACCGAAAGCTGCTTACCATCGTGGACACGCCCACATTTGCGGCCATCGCCAGCAGTAACGCCATGAGCGCGAGCGACAAACCGGGCAACTGTTGGCGGGTGTCTGCCCAGAACCAACTGGCGATCACACCATGACTGCGCTTGGCTGCAAACCCCAGCACGCCGCGCAGAACGATGGGCAAACCCAAAGCAGCCCCAATCAACAACGCACCGAGCAACGCGAAGCCTGTCACGATTCCATCGGCGAATAGTGCCAGCACAAATGCGACGCACAGCAGCCCAGCAGATGCGGCCGCTTGCACCTTTGCACCGCGCCCAGCAATGACCGCAAGCGCGCGTGGTTGCGCCCCTGCCAGCAATGGCATGCGCGACAATTTCCACAGTGCAGTGCTCGCGGCGACGCCTGTGCCGCCCAGCGCAATTGCCATGCCTGTCGCCCACCAAATCGGCCGAAGCTGCAACGTGCCGGCCACTTCAGCCCCGTAAAGCCCACGCAATGTCGCGGCCACATCCGGCAACAAGAAGCCTGCGATCATATATCCAAGTCCGACCCCAATCGCGCCTGCTATCAACGCGAGCCCCAACAGCTCGACCCCGATCAAGCAGACCAGCAATCGCAGCGGCACGCCAAGTGCGCGCAGGGTCCGCACAGTTCCACGCCGTTGTTCAAACGCCAACCCAATTGCGCCGTGCACGATAAAAATACCGACCGCAAATGACAGCAATCCGAATGCGGTAAGGTTCAAGTGAAAGCTATCTGTGAGCCGCCCGATGTCAGAGCCACCTTGGGCGACTTGGCGGCTTAGTTGGGGTGCTATTTGGTCCAGCGGCGTCTGACCAAGAGGCTGTTCTGGGCCAATGATCAACGCATCCAATTCGTCAGGTCGACCCAGTAGTTTTTGTGCGGTCCCGATGTCTGCAATCGCTGTGCCAGACGCAATCGATGTGTCGAGTTTGGCCCCATCCAAAACAACGCCTGGGGCCGCGAAAATCTGTCCACCGGTTGCGATGAAATCTTGCAGGTCACCAGTGCTCACAGGGGCCAGTTCACCCGGTGCCGTCAACGGGTCCAAACCAATGAGCCGCGCATCACCAATGCGTCCTTCGATCACTGGGCTGACTAGCCAGCCCGCACGGCGCAGCGCGATATAGGTGTCTTGCGTTATCGGCGGCCCGTCGCGGCGCACAAGCCGATCAAACTGCCCATCGCCCAAGGTGGCTGCCGCCGCGTCGTAGCTTGCCCGTGCCTCTGCATTGATTGCCTGCACGCCGGACCAAAGCGCCGTCGCCAATGCAAGCCCCGCAAGTAAGGTGAACAACTGCAACGGATTACGCCGCCAGTGACCAAACAATGCCGCAAAGGTAACTGCAATCATGCGATGCGCCCAGCCCGCAGGTGTAATCGGCTGTCCAAACGGGCGGCAAGCGCTGTTGAGTGTGTAACCATCAACAGGCCCGCGCCCGTCTCGGCCACAAGCGACAACAGAACATCCATGACGCTCGCTGCAGTGTCTTCGTCCAAGTTGCCTGTCGGCTCATCCGCCAATACCAACCGCGGGCGGGGTGCCAAAGTCCGCGCAATCGCCACCCGCTGTTGTTGGCCGCCAGACAATTGCTCGGGGTATTTCGCGACCTGCGACGTCAATCCTAATCGGTCCGTCAGTGCGTCAACCCAAGCCCCGTCGTATTGTCCTGCAAGCCGTGCCTGAAATGCGATATTGGCTGCAACTGTCAGGCTCGGGATAAGATTGAATTGCTGGAACACAACGCCAACCGTCCCGCGCCGAAGTCCCGCGCGCCCAGCGTCATCCATAGCCGCGATGTCGGCCCCACCAATATGGATCTGACCTTTATCAGGCACATCCAACCCACCAATAAGGTGCAACAACGTACTTTTGCCGCTGCCAGATTCCCCCGTCAGCGCTAGGCTTTGTCCACCATCCAACGACAGATCGACACCGCGCAAAACGGCAAAAGGCCCATCGGCTGTGTCGTATGTTTTGTGCACATCACGCGCGGCAAGCAGCATATCAAAGCCTTTCATTTAAGGGGCTAACGTAACGCAGTTTTCCCGATTGGAAAGGTCAGCCTGCAATCAGCTCAATGCGATTGCCGGCAGGGTCAAAAACAAATAGCCGGCGCACATCCACGAGCTTTGTATCCCAAGAAATATTATGACCAGCCGCGACAAGCAGGTTCGACAATTGATCAATATCAGACACGACAAATGCAGGATGCGCCTTGGTCGCGGGCGCAAATGTCGGATCAACGCCAAAATGCACATTTAGATCACCCGCGCGCATCCAGAAACCACCTCGGCCCATAAGCGGCGCAGGCTTTGGGACTTCGGTGAAGCCAAGCATGAGATAGAACGGGCGCAACAAATCCTCGGCGCCAGCGGGCAATGCAAGTTGTATATGGTCAAGCGATTTTATCATCCCACTTGATAGCCTTGTTAGCCAAATTTTACGAGGGATTGATGCAAGTCTTATTGATTGCTCTCTGTACGCATTAAGAAATTGGTAAGGGCCGCATTGCTAGGTCTTCCTTGGGTCGGGCACATATATTTCTAAAGAAGGCACAGCCATGCAGAAAAACAAAACCAACACCCAGAAAGTTCTCAAGCTCAAGGAAACGCACCCCGAGGAGCAAGGTCGCACAAGTGAAACTGCAACCATGTTTCGACTTTGGTCGCTGCTGTCTGACGACGATGGCGTCCGAGACTTGACCGTTGGACACCGCAACATCATCTAACCAAGTTCAGGGGGGTGCGACATGTTGCCCCCTGAAGCACGCTCGGCGAAATGACCCCACGTTTCGCTAGCCGCGCGGCCCTGTTTGGATAAAGTACCAGCAACAAAACGGGGAAAATCAAACATGACTGATATCGTAATTCTAGGCGGCGCGCGCACCGCAATCGGTGCCTTTGGCGGCGCTCTGGCTGGCATAAGCCCGATTGATTTGGGAACGATCGTTGCCAAGGCGGCGCTCAATCGATCCGGCGTTTCCCCTGATCAAATCGGCCATGTCGCCATAGGCCATGTGATCAACACCGAGCCGCGCGACATGTACCTTTCCCGCGTTGCCGCAATGCAAGCAGGTATCCCCGAAACTACCCCCTCCATGAACGTGAACCGCCTTTGCGGGTCCGGCGTGCAAGCGATTGTGTCGATGATTCAAACCTTACAATTGGGCGATGCTGATTTTGCCCTTGCTGGTGGCGCAGAAAACATGAGCCGCAGCCCTTATATCATCTCGGATCAGCGCTGGGGTGCCAAGATGGGCGACGTCAAAACCCGAGACATGATGCTCGGCGCGCTGAACTGTCCGTTTGGAACCGGCCACATGGGTATAACCGCCGAAAACGTCGCCCGTGAACACGGGATCAGCCGTGCCGATCAAGATGCTTTTGCGCTGCAAAGCCAAGACCGCGCCGCTGCCGCAATCAAGGCTGGGTATTTCGACAGCCAAATCACACCCGTTCAGGTCCGCGTAAAACGGGACACTGTCGATTTCATACGCGACGAACACCCCAAGGCGACGACGCTCGAAACGCTTGGCGGGTTGCGCGCGGTATTTGAAAAAAACGGTACTGTGACGGCGGGCAACGCGTCAGGGCTGAACGATGGCGCGGCTGCGATTGTTTTGGCGACAGCTGATGCGGCGCAAGCGGCGGGGCTTACCCCGAAATTCCGTGTGCTTGGATATGCACACGCAGGTGTGCGACCAGAAGTCATGGGCATCGGTCCGATCCCTGCGGTGCAAAGCCTGTTGGCAAAAACTGGGCTCGCGGCATCCGACTTCGACGTGATCGAAAGCAACGAAGCCTTTGCATCCCAAGCGCTGGCGGTCAGTAAAGACCTGAAATTCGATCCCGCGCGGGTAAACCCCAACGGCGGTGCTATTGCGTTGGGCCACCCTGTCGGTGCAACGGGCGCGATCATTGCGGTCAAAGCCATGTACGAGCTGGAACGCACTGGCGCAAAACGTGCTTTGATCACGATGTGCATCGGCGGCGGCCAAGGCATCGCGCTTGCGATTGAGCGTATCTAAGCTTTTTCCGAGCCTAAATATGTCCGCCGGAGGCACCGTTTTGCAAAAACGGATTCTTAGGTTGGATAATCCCGCAGGAAAACGGGCTTGTCGGGTGTCGACAGGTCTGCATCATATGCATAGCCTCCTGTGCCAAAATCCAATATACCCGCGGGGTCGGTCAACCGGTTTTCAACAACAAACCGCGCCATCGCACCGCGTGCACGTTTGGCAAAGAACGACACAATTCGAGGGCGACCGTCTTTGACCTCCAAAAACTGCGGCGTAATCACGCGCAGCTTTAACGCCTTGCGGTCAGCTGCGCCAAAATATTCTTGGCTGGCACAGTTGATCAACGTATCCGCGCCAACCTGCGCAGCGCGATCATTCAACGCTTTGGCAATCGTGTCCCCCCAATACGCATAGAGCGACACGCCGCGACGGGTCTTTAGCCGACTGCCCATTTCTAAACGGTACGGCTGAATTGCATCCAGCGGGCGCAGCACCCCGTATAATCCGGACAAGATACCCAGATGGTCCTGTGCCCATGCCAAATCATCTACGCTCAGCGTCTTAGCCTCCAACCCTTGATAGGTGTCACCGTTGAACGCAAGGGCCGCAGGTTTCACCATCTCGGTTGTCGGTTCCTCTGCGAATGCCTTAAACCTATCCCTGTTCAACCGCGCCAGATCATCGGAAATGCTCATCAAGCCTTTCAGTTGGGTGAGCGTCAGATTGCGCGCTGTCTTGGCCAACCGGATCGCGTCATCCTGAAAATCCGGCGCTGTTGCCACGACATCTACAGGGTCCATATTTAGCGACTTGGCAGGTGAAATGACAACAAGCACTAGCGGCTCCCTTCAAGGTTTACGTTGGCGTGTTCCATCGCAGTAATTGCCAGCTCAAGCGATCCATCAAAATCGATCGCGCGGCATAAATCTAAATCGACAGTTACATCAAAACCCAAGTGCGCTGCGTCAACAGCAGAATAGTGCACGCAAAAATCTGTTGCCAATCCCACAAGCGTCAGTTTTGTGATCCCACGGGTTTGCAGATAGCCCTGCAATCCGGTCGGCGTTTTGTGGTCATTCTCGAAAAAGGCTGAATAGCTGTCGATGGCGGCGTTATACCCTTTGCGCACAATCATATCGGCGCAGGTAACATTCAACGCCGGATAAAATGCGGCGCCCTCGCTGCCCTGAATACAGTGATCAGGCCACAACACCTGCGGCCCATACGGCATTTCGGTGACGCTCATCGGTGAGGCATCGTGGCTGCTCGCGAAACTTGAGTGGCCCGCGGGGTGCCAGTCTTGCGTCAAGATGACGGCGTCGAACCGCGGCATCGCAGCGTTAATACCAGCCACGATTCCATCACCATCCGTGACGGCCAAAGCCCCATTCGGGCAAAAATCATTTTGTACATCGATCACTAACAAGCCATGCATCGCGGTCTCCTATCCAACGTCCCCCTCTGGCTAAGATAGGGCGCGGGCCTTGGCAAGCTATCAGCTTGGCAGTCGCGCAAAGATCGCGTATCCCCCCGCCTCTGGCAGCACGAGGATCTGAACGATGAACACGCTTGGTATAGATTTTGGCACGTCCAACACGTCTGCCGCAGTCCTTGTGAACGGACGTGCCCATTTGATCGAGGTCGAAGCGGGGCGCACCACCTTGCCCACCTCGCTTTTCTTTGATTATCACACCGGGGCAACAACCTATGGGTCCGTCGCCAACGCCGCCTTAATCGATGGCCGCGAAGGTCGGTTTATGCGTGCGCTAAAGTCCGTACTTGGTACACCTTTGGTGCGCGAACAACGCCAAATCCACTATGAACGCCTAACCTTAATCGAAGCCATTGCGCGGTTTCTTAGGGTGATCCGCGAACGTGCAGAAGAAACGACAGGCATGCCATTTACACATGCATTGTCTGGCCGCCCTGTCCGGTTTCATTCCAGCAATGACGCCCGCAACGCGCAGGCCGAGATCGATTTGCGCGAGGCCTATATGATTGCTGGTTTTGAGCACGTCGATTTCATGTATGAACCCGAGGCCGCAGCGCTCGTCGCTGGCCCACTGCCTAAAGGCAAGCTCGGGCTGATTATCGACATTGGCGGCGGTACATCTGACTTTTCGATCTTTGAACGTGACGAGATGCACACACGGATCATCACAAGCCACGGGGTCCGTGTTGGCGGTACCGATTTCGACAAAGCGATCAGTCTGGCACAGGTCATGCCCCTGTTGGGTCGTGGTTGTGAAATCCGCAATGAGATGGGCCCCGGCACTTTTACAGCACCCAATGCGATCTATAATGATCTGGCCTCATGGGAGAAAATTCCGTTCCAGTACACGCCTGAAACCCGCAGGCTTGCCGCGCGATTCCAGAAGCGTGGGATCATTTCACAGCCGTTCAAACGCTTGTTTGACACGCTGGATATGGAAATGGGCCACGATATCGCATTCGCGGTTGAGGCCGGCAAAATCCGCGCCAATGCCCCTGATGCAGGTGCCGCCGCGATTGATTTGCGTATGATTGAACCAGAGCTGTGGGCCCGCATGGGTCATACCGATTTGGCGCGTGTCTTGAATGATCATGCCACCACAATTCGCGATGCAGCGTTACAAACCTTATCCGATGCCGATCTGCGTGCCGATCAGATTGGACAGATTGTTTTTGTTGGCGGCTCCAGCTTGATGCATGTTGTCGAACACCAAATGACCACCTTATTCCCCGACGCAGTTCTGGAACGCACCGATGCATTTACCGCCGTCGCCGACGGATTGGCCATCGCCGCAGCAAGGTAGCGTCGTATTTCGAACGCACGGACTTGAAGGCATCGCATTAGGGGCGTATTTGGCGTGCATGTATACAGTCGCAGCTCTTTATCATTTCACCCGCTTTGATGACATTTCCGCAATTCAGGGGCCGCTTTTGGACCTTTGCAAAGCGCAGGGTATCAGCGGCACGTTGCTGTTGGCCCCCGAAGGGATCAATGGGACCATCGCTGGCGACCGCGCAGGCATTGATGCGACAATTGCTCATATTCGCGCCTTGCCTGGCTGCGCTGGTCTGGAATGGAAGGAAAGCACTGCAACTGTTCCGCCATTCCACCGCATGAAAGTCCGGCTGAAACGTGAGATCGTCACGATGGGGCAGCCCGATGTTGATCCAGCGACAACCGTTGGCCATTACGTAACCCCAGCCGATTGGAACGCGTTGATCCAATCGCCCGATGTGGCCGTGATTGACACGCGCAACGATTATGAAGTCGCCATCGGCACGTTTGACGGTGCGGTTGATCCGCAAACCAAAACGTTTGGCGAATTCCCTGCTTGGTGGGAGGAAAACAAAGCCCGCTTTCACAACAAGAAAATCGCGATGTTTTGCACGGGGGGGATCCGATGCGAAAAGTCGACGAATTTCCTAATCGGCCAAGGAGTCGAAGAGGTCTATCACCTCAAGGGCGGCATTCTGAAATATCTCGAAGAAGTGCCACAAGACGACAGCACTTGGGATGGCGATTGCTTTGTGTTTGATGCCCGCGTCAGCGTCGGTCATGGCCTGAAAGAGGGCCCGCATATCTTGTGTTATGCTTGCCGCCGCCCGTTGTTGCCAACGGATCGCGAACGTCTGGAGTTTGAGGAAGGCGTTGCCTGCCATCAATGCGCGTCGGATACGTCAGATGAAGATAAGGGCCGTTTCCGCGAGCGCCAAAAACAAATCGCGCTCGCCCGCAAACGCGGATCACATCATATCGGTGGACTATCCTAGGATGACCATGCCCCGTCACATCCGCGCCCAAGGGTTGGCGATGCTGATCGGGGTGATATGCGGCTTGGTTTTCTATGTTATTGGGTTGCCGTTGCCTTGGATGCTTGGTCCGATGATTGGGCTTACAGTCTTTTCAGTTGCCGGTGCACCCGTTGCGGGGCCCGACAAATTGCGGCCATTTGTGATCCCTATTATTGGGGTGATGCTTGGATCTGCGATTAAGCCAGAGATTTTTTCGCAAATGGGCGGTTGGGCGATAACGCTGGCCGTATTGCCACTGTATTTGGCGATTGCTTCGGGGTTGTCATTCGCGGTTTACCGCAAGATGGGCCGATATGATCCTGTGACCGCGTTTTATGCGGCCATGCCCGGTGGGTTGAATGAAATGCTGATTCTGGGCGGTGCTGCAGGCGGAGATGAGCGTAAAATCGCGCTTGCCCATGCGGCCCGTGTGTTGCTCGTGATCCTATTTGTCGCGGTGTTCTTTGGCCTGTTCCTTGGGGTCCGGTCAGGCGCAAATGCAAATAGTTGGATCGCGGTCACCGACCCAAGCATCGTTGATTACGTGTTGCTGATATCAGCGGCGGTCATCGGGTTATGGATCGGCCAACTGTTGCGCTTGCCAGCGGTGCCGGTGTTTGGACCGATGATCGTCAGTGGGATTTTTCACCTTGTCGGTTGGGTCGAAATCGCGCCGCCAACAGTGTTCATTATCATCGCGCAAATTGTGATGGGGACAATCATCGGCACGCGGTTTATCGGAGCGACCTTGTCGGAAATTCGCCGCGATCTGACGTTGGCGGCCATCGGGTCTGGTATCATGCTTGCGGTCGCTGTCGGCTTTGCGCTGTTCACCGCTTGGGCGGCGGATGTCACGTTATCCGAAGCATTTCTTGCTTTCGCGCCCGGCGGCTTGACCGAAATGTCATTGCTGACGTTGGCGATGGACCAAGACGTGGCGTACGTATCCACAGTCCACATCATCCGCATCACGCTGGTGATCGCGATCGCGCCTGCAGTGTTCGCAGCCTTGCGCAATCGATTAACTAGCGGATCACAATAATCGTTTTACCGTCCGGTTTTCGGATCGCAGCGGCAAGGCCGTCAACGACCTGATCCAAGCGCAATTCAGCAGCGACATCGGTGGTCCAGCGCCCGTCCGCAAACCGTGTTTGCACATCGGTAATTGCGGCCAATTTGTCGGCAGGCGATGTATCGCGGAACCACTGGGTCAGCCAGAACCCTTCGATCCGTTTGCCCATGAAAATCAGCTGGCCCATTTGCGTCAACTGCCGCGCATCATTCGATAATTTGCCATAACTGACCCAACGGGAGCGATTCGGCATCAGCGTAAACAAGGTCTCGGACGCCTGATCGCAAACCGCATCAAGCATCATGCGCGGCTTGAATTCGGACAGCGCAGCTTTTGCCTTTGCCTCAAAATCAGGGCTTTGCGTATTCAGCGTGATGTCGGCACCAAGATCAATATCGCGGCGCACAGTTGCGATGGTTTTCACGCCCATATCGCGGCCCATCGCGATCATCAATTTGCCAAGCTGCGACGTTGCAGCGGTGATGATGACGGCGTCGCCTGCGTCAGCGGCCATGCCCATCATGGCGCGTGCCGTAAGCGGATTTACGATTTGACCCGTCGCGTCATTGTCTGAAATCGCGGGATGAAGCGGGATGCACGTCGCCGCATCAACAGCCACATACTCCGCCCAAGCACCCGGCCCCGCAACAAAGGCAACGCGCTGACCGATCAGGGATTTTGGCCCTGTAACAACGTCGCCGCAACCTTCAAACCCCGCGACTTGCCCGCGCGAACGCGGTTGGCCGTATTCACCTTTGATGAAATGGATATCGGACGGGTTTACCGCTGCGCGCCGAATATGGATCAGCGCCTGACCTTCGGCCAAAACAGGCAAAGGCACCGTCGTGAATTCTAGCCAATCGGCCGCATTGTCGATCAGTGGGCCGGTCGATGTGGGCGCATAGCCATCCCCCGTTTGGAGGATGGCTTGCATGGTTCTCGGTAGATCAGAAATCAAGGTTCTCGACCGACAGCGCGTTTTGCTGAATGAACTCGCGGCGCGGTTCAACGACATCACCCATCAGTTTGGTGAACAGATCATCGGCCTCGGCCAAGTCTTCGACTTTGACCTGCAACAGGGTGCGCGCATCAGGGTCCAACGTGGTTTCCCACAGCTGGTCTGGGTTCATTTCGCCCAAGCCCTTGTAGCGCTGGAATGTCAGGCCGCGCTCGCCCTCTTCGAGAATAGCGGACAGCAGATCAAGCGGGCCGTAGATCATCTGATTGCGATCCTTGCGGACCAACGTGGCGGGCAGATTGTAGACGTCCTGCAGGCCTTTGGTGAACGACCCTGTCCGGCGAGCTTCACCGCCGCGCATGATTTTTCCGTCCAGCGTGCGGACCTCTTCGACGCCGCGCAGCATACGCGCAAGGCGCATACCCTTGTCTTGCGTGATCCGACCAGCCCAACCGCGCTCCCATTCCTCGGCGATGAGATCAAGGCGCTTGGCCACACGGTCAGCGGTACCTTGCAGATCATTGTCGACCACACCGGGGACAAATGCGCCAGCGATGGCCGCCTGTTCCAGAATGTGACGCGGATAATGGGTTGGAAAAGCGCTGAGCAGATTGCTGAACTGACGCGCCTCGTTGACGACGCGGCGCAGGTCAGCACCACTGATTTCTTCACCGTTACCTTGACGCAAAATCGCTCCTTCGGAGCCCTGTTCAATGCGGTAATCATCCATCGCCGGTTGGTCCTTGAGGTACACCTCGGACTTACCACGGCTGACTTTGTACAGCGGCGGCTGCGCGATATACAGATAACCACCTTCGATCAATTCGGGCATCTGACGGAAGAAGAATGTCAGCAGCAATGTGCGAATATGCGCACCGTCGACGTCCGCGTCGGTCATGATGATGACCTTGTGATAGCGCAGCTTACTGATGTTAAATTCATCGCGGCCAATGCCAGTGCCAAGCGCCATAACAAGATTGCCGATTTCTTGGCTACCAAGCATGCGGTCAAAACGGGCGCGTTCGACGTTTAGGATTTTGCCTTTCAGCGGCAAAATCGCCTGCGTACCACGGTCACGGCCTGTCTGCGCAGAGCCACCAGCAGAATCGCCCTCCACGAGGAAGACTTCGGTTTTAGCGGGGTCTTTTTCAGAGCAATCTTTCAGCTTACCAGCAAGGAAATTCACATCCATTGCGGTTTTGCGGCGGGTCAGATCACGGGCTTTACGGGCAGCTTCACGGGCGTGGGCTGCTTCCACGATTTTGCCGACAACACTGCGCGCAATGGCAGGGTTTTCTTCAAACCATTCGGCCAGTTTTTCAGCAACAAGCGATTCCACCGCAGGGCGGACTTCGGAGCTGACCAATTTATCCTTGGTCTGGGACGAGAATTTCGGGTCGGGGACTTTGACGGAAAGCACGCAAGTCAGACCTTCGCGGGCATCATCACCGGTGAAGGAAATCTTTTCCTTTTTCGCGATGCCGGACGACTGCGCATAGTTGTTGATTGTGCGGGTCAGCGCACCACGAAAGCCCGCCATATGCGTGCCGCCATCGCGCTGCGGGATGTTGTTGGTGAACGGCAGGACCATTTCATTATAGCTGTCATTCCACCACATCGCGACCTCGACCACGATGTCGTCGCGCTCGCCGATCACATAGATAGGTTCGGGCATCACGGGCGTTTTGGACCGATCAAGGTATTTGACAAATTCTTTGACGCCGCCGTCGTAGAACAACTCGGTTTTCAAATGCTCGGCGGGGCGCTCATCTGTCAAAATGATCCGGACGCCCGAATTCAGGAACGCCAATTCGCGCAAGCGTTTTTCCAATGTCTCGAAGACGAAGTCGCGGTTGCTGAATGTTTCCAAGCTCGCAAGGAACCGAACCTCAGTGCCCTTGCGGCCATTTGCAGGACCTTCGACGCGCAGGCTTTCGGTGGTGTAGCCACCTTCAAACCGAGCATAGTGTTCTTTGTCGTTCCGCCAAATACGCAACTCGAGGTAGTCAGACAGCGCGTTTACAACGGACACGCCGACACCGTGCAAACCGCCAGATACCTTATAGGAATTGCTGTCAAACTTACCACCGGCATGCAGTTGGGTCATGATGACCTCGGCTGCGGATACGCCTTCTTCTTTGTGCATATCGACCGGAATACCGCGCCCGTTATCACCCACAGAAACCGACCCATCATCGTGAATAATCACATAGACGTGGTCGGCGTGACCAGCCAAAGCCTCGTCAATGCCGTTATCGACGACCTCATAGACCATGTGGTGCAGGCCTGACCCGTCATCCGTGTCACCGATATACATACCAGGGCGCTTGCGAACGGCCTCTAAGCCCTTCAAAACTTTGATAGAATCGGCGCCGTATTCGGCGTTTTCCTGCGTGTCGTCTGACATGGGGGTATTCCTGTATATCTTTGCCCTAAATATAGGGATTTTTTACCGGATTGTCACGGCGAAACCCCCATATTTTGCGTCACAGGAACGGGATCAGCAGCCCCACCAAAATCAGCAATATTCCAGCTGTAATATTCGTGCGGCGCAGTGCTGTTGGCGACGTCATAAACGCCTTTGCACGGTGGATAGACGCGGCCAAAACGAGGTTGCCCAACAACGGTACAAGGAACGACACGGTGCAGATCGCAACGATATCTTGCCATGTCAAAACAGTCAGATCAAAGAAACCTGGCAGCATCCCCATGTAGAATAGGATTGCCTTGGGGTTGCCCAAAATCACAGCGAGCCCCGCCAGAAAACCAGCCCACATGCCCGGGCGGGTCAGGCGACTATCAGATGCGATGGTTTTGTCGGCTGACCGTAAGATGAGCCAGCCCATCAGCAAGAACGTCAGGCTTGCCACCCATTTCAGCACCAGCATGAAGCCGGTGAATACCGACACGAGCCAAGTCACCCCAAGGATCGCCAGCAACGGCCACAGCACGTCGCCCACGACCACACCAAGTGCGAGTGGCCATGCCGCCTGAAATCCACCCGACAGGGAACGCGCAATCAATGCGACCCACACAGGGCCCGGCGTGAGGAACAGCACGCAAAGCGCCCCCGCATATAGCAGCAGATCTGCGGCAGAAATAGTCATGCTGGTGCGTCCGGCAAGGTCAGCGATCCATCATCATTTAGCGGCCAGAATGGGTTCATGGCGACCTCCCAAACATGACCGTCGGGGTCGGTGTAATAACCGGAATAACCGCCCCAAAATACCCTTTTAGGGGCCTTTAACGCTCCTGCTCCGGTGAGAATTGCAAGCGCGTAGGCCGCGTCGACCTCTGCTTGGGTCGCGAAGTTTTGCGCAAGAGTCATGGCGCCGACGCCCAATTTTGCATCAGGTCGCCCTTGGTCTTTGGCAAGATCGTCGATCCCGAACAACCCAAGAACCAGACCATTCATTTGATAAAATCGCACCTCTGGCAGGTGTTCTTTCGGGGTCCACCCAAGGGCCGCGTAGAACGCCGTGGATCGATCCAAGTCAGCCACACCGAGGGTAATTAAGGTCACACGTTGCGGGGTCATGGGCTCGTCCTTTCAATCAGGGATGACAGGCCATCCTGTTCGGTTACTTCACCGTATTGCGCGCGCGACCCCAGTTCAGTGAACAATTCAGGGCCTGTCCCGGTCATAAATGCCTGCGATCCCAGCGCGCAGATTTCATCATAAAGCGCGCCACGACGCCCTGCGTCAAGGTGGGCTGCGACCTCGTCTAATAGCAAAATTGGCGGCGCGCCAAAATCGCGAATCAATGCGCGGCCATTGGCAAGGATTAGGCTAATCAACAGCGCCTTTTGTTCGCCTGTCGAACAGTCCTTTGCAGAGACGCCTTTGGACGCAAAAACCGCTAGCAGATCGGCGCGATGTGGACCCATCAATGTACGACCTGCCGCCATGTCGCGCGCTCGAGATTGCGCGAACCCTGCGACCAACGATGCGGGGTCATCAGGGCTCTCAATCGCGGGATCAGGGTGAATAAGGGTCAAATCTGCGGTTGGAAACGCCGTTTGGGTCACCGCCTGTGCCTGCGTAAGCGCGGCGATCGCGGCGGTGCGGTTCACATGTATCCGTGCACCTGCTTCGGCCATTTGCCGTTCAATCGCCACGTACCAATGCGGGTCACGCACCATGTCTTTCAGCAGCCTGTTGCGCTCGCGCATCGCCTTTTCATAGGTCAGCACTGCCTCTGCATGGGTCGGTTCAAACGACAGGGTTGCGCGGTCCAAGAACCGACGACGGCCTTCGGCACCTTCGATCCACAGCCGGTCCATCGATGGTACAAGCCATAGCACGCGACCAATCCGGCCCAAGGCGAGCTGTGCTGCCGCCTTGCCGTCGATACGCACCTGACGCGATGTGCCGGGCTCTGCCCATGTCTCAATCTCGTGGGTTTGGTGCAGTGATTGCAGGTTTGCGGTGACTTTCCAGCCGAGCGCCTCTGGTCTGCGGATCAAATCATCGGGGGACGCACGGCGCAGTCCGCGTCCGGGTGACAGTAGCGATACCGCTTCGAGCAGATTGGTTTTGCCCGCGCCGTTTGATCCGTAAATCGCAACAGGACGGCCATCGCACGCCATCACGGCACGTTTATGCGACCGGAAATGCGAAAGGGTGATTTGAGACAAAACGAGGGTCGACATGCACCGACCCTCAGCTTTTTCTAGGTATGAATAATAACGCCATCGACGGGCGCTTAGACCCGCATTGGCATCACGACATAGATCGCAGAGGTGTCGTTGCCCTCGCGCATCAACGTCGGGTCACCCGAAGAGTTGAACATGAACACAGCATTTTCGCGGTCCACCTGGCTGGCGATTTCGAGCAGGTATTTGGCGTTGAAACCAATTTCCAAACGCTCGTCGCTATAGGCAACGGACAGCTCTTCTTCGGCAGCACCGCTATCGGGGGCGTTGACGGAGAGGATCAATTTATCTTGGTCTAACGACAGCTTAACTGCACGGGACCGCTCGGATGAAACAGTGGCCACACGATCAACTGCTTTGGCAAATTCCGATGCGTCGACTTCCATTTTGCGGGTATTTCCCTGCGGGATCACGCGGGTGTAGTCAGGGAATGTGCCGTCGATTACCTTGGATGTCAGCGTGATATCCGGCGTCGCAAAGCGGATTTTAGTCTCGGATACTGACACAGCGATCTGCATATCATCATCATCAAGCAGCTTGCGCATTTCGCCAACGGTCTTGCGTGGGACAATCACACCGGCCATATCGCCAGCGCCTTGCGGCAAGTCGGCGTCGATACGGGCCAAACGGTGACCATCTGTCGCCACACAACGCAGCACCTTGCCACCCTCGCTATCGGCGACGTGCATGTAGACACCATTCAAGTAATAGCGGGTTTCCTCGGTCGAGATCGCAAATTTGGATTTATCGAACAGGCGGCGCAGAACAGGCGCAGGCACCGAGAAATTTGAGGCGTAATCAGAAGTTGCCATCACGGGGAAATCTTCTTTTGGCAATGTCGCCAATGAGAAATTCGAGCGGCCCGCCTCGATCGTCAAACGGCCAGTTGCACCGTCTTCGGTCAATGTGACCAGCGCGCCATCAGGCAGCTTGCGGACAATTTCGTTCAAGGTCACGGCGGAAACGGTTGTCGCACCAGCGCGCGTCACTTGGGCAGGTGCACGATCAACAACTTCGATATCCAGATCGGTCGCACGGAACTGGACGCTTTCGCCCTCGGCTTCGATCAGCACATTGGCCAAAATCGGGATCGTATTGCGGCGCTCAACAACGGATTGGGCCTGTGCGACTGCCTTTAACAGGCTCGCGCGTTCAATACTCAGTTTCATGTCCCATGCTCCGCATATTTGATGTGGGTTTACCCCAGTGGGACGGGCAAGCTACTTCATTTGCCGCCGTTCTCAAGGGTCTTTGTCAAACTGTCGTTGACTGTTGCCGACAGGTCAAGGTTTGCTGGCTATTCTGCCCGTGCTTATTCAGACAGCGCGCGGCGCAACAATTCCAGATCATCTGCAATCTGGCTATCGGTCAGCTTTAGCTCGGTTATGCGTTTCACACCGTGCATGACGGTCGTGTGATCACGGCCCCCAAAGCGACGGCCAATTTCTGGCAGCGACCGGCTGGTCATGTGCTTGGCCAAATACATCGCCATCTGACGCGGCCGCGCATAGGTGCGAACGCGCTTTGGCCCGATCATCTCGGACAGGCGAATGTTGTAATGCTCGGACACGCGGCGCTGAATTTCCTCAACGGTGACCTTGCGATCAGATGCTTTGAGCACGTCGGACAAGCAGTCTTGGGTCAGTTCCAGCGTAATTTCACGGCCAACTAGGGACGCAAACGCAAACAGACGGGTCAGCGCGCCCTCAAGGACACGGACGTTCGTGGAAATGCGGTGTGCCAAAAACTCGATCACGCCAGTCGCGATTTCAAGGGTCGGATATTGCGCGCGGTAAACGTCAACCTTGGACTGCAGAATGCCCAGACGCAGTTCGTAATCCGTTGGGTGCAGGTCGACGACCAAGCCACATTGAAGGCGGGATTTGATCCGCTCTTCGAGGTCCTTAATTTCACCCGGCGCACGGTCTGCGGAAATGATGATCTGCTTTTGACCATCGATCAGGGCGTTGAACGTGTGGAAAAATTCTTCTTGGGTACTGTCCTTGCCGGCCATGAACTGCACATCATCAACCATCAGCACATCAACCGACCGGAACATCTGTTTGAAGTCCATCATCTTGCGGTCACGCAATGCGGTGATGAAGCGGTACATGAATTGTTCCGCCGACAGATACAGCACGTTTAGTTCAGGGCTGCGGCGCTGCAATTCGTGAGCAATCGCATGCATCAGGTGGGTTTTGCCAAGGCCAACACCACCATACAAAAACAGCGGGTTGAATGTGACGGGGCCACCTTCGGCAACGCGGCGGGCAGCGGCGCCTATACTGTGACCTCGCACAACCCGCAGGACGTGACCGTAATGGCGGTGAACGAGGATTACTTCCTGCCGATCAACGATGCCGCGCCTGACCAGGTCCGCCTGCGCTATAGCCTTGAGGCCGCGACCGTGCGCACCCTGATCGCGCAGGGCGAGCATGACATCGCCAGCCAGTGGCTGCCGCCCGAGGTGATCCGCGCCCTCGCCGGTGATGGTGCGCAACTGTTCACCGAAAGCGGCACCGGCGCGTTCTACATCAAGATGAACACGCAGCGCCCGCCCCTCGATGACGTGAACTGCCGCCTGGCGCTGTCGCATGCCTTCGACTATGGCACCGCGTTGCAGATGGTCGCGATCACCGACGAGGTCTCCTCCGGCAGCGCGCCCACGGGGGCGATCCCGGTCGGCATGTATGGCTCGAACCCCGCTGACATGGGGCTCTGTCTCTTATACACATCTGACGCTGCC
>CAJXTP010000032.1 GCA_913061335.1 uncultured Loktanella sp. | reverse complement strand
GATCTACACCTCTCTATTCGTCGGCAGCGTCAGATGTGTATAAGAGACAGTCAGGTTGGTCCTGCGCGCGTGTCTCGTTGGGACAGCATCGACGATCAATACGGCACCCGCATGCATGCGCTTGAACAAAAGGGCCGCATGGATTCGATCTATAAACCGGCGGAACCTGCGTTGCTGTATCTGGATGATGCGGCTTGGGACGCCGCAGTTGCAGATCGACGTGTGTTGCAGTTTGCGCCAAGTAAGCAGGCCACAGGCGTTGGTGTGATTGACGCAGGCGCGCGTACGGGGCGTAATTTTTCGCCTGAGCGTCAGCAGGAAACTATCAGTCTTTTCGGTGCTTTAGCGGGTCATATTCGTGTGAAACTGGACGCGGGTCCGGTTGTCATTGCATCCTATTCCGAGGGCGCGCGCGAACGCCTTATGGGGCTGATCGAAGACGAGGGATTGGCCGAGACAATCCCTGTTACTGACTTTTCAAGGATCGGGAAACGCGGGCTGCATTTGGCGGTTTGGCCTTTGGAGGCGGGGTTCGAGGCGGACGGCTTGACCGTGATTTCCGAGCAAGACGTGCTTGGTGATCGGCTTATTCGTCAGACCAAACGTAAACGCCGCGCTGAAAATTTCCTGTCGGAAGCAAACAGCCTTAACCCTGGTGATATGGTGGTTCATGTTGATCACGGTGTTGGCCGGTTTGTCGGGCTTGAGGTGATCACCGCTTTGGGCGCAGCGCATGAATGTTTGCTGTTGGAATATGCCGAAAGTTCAAAGCTTTACCTGCCGGTCGAGAATATCGAACTGCTGTCAAAATTTGGCCATGACACGGGGTTGTTGGACAAGTTGGGCGGTGGCGCGTGGCAGGCTAAAAAGGCCAAACTCAAAGACCGCATTCGCCAGATTGCAGAGCGGCTTATCCGCGTGGCGGCTGAGCGTGCGTTACGTACAGCGCCTGCATTGGACCCGCCAGACGGGCTTTGGGACCAGTTTTTGGCGCGGTTCCCCTATGTGGAAACCGATGATCAATTGGCCGCAATTGAAGACGTTTTGGCCGATCTTTCGTCCGGCAAGCCGATGGACCGTTTGATTTGCGGCGATGTTGGGTTTGGTAAAACCGAGGTCGCTATCCGTGCGGCGTTTGTGGCCGCAATGTCCGGTGTGCAGGTTGCAATTATTGCGCCGACCACGTTGTTGGCCCGCCAGCATTATCAAAATTTCGCCGAGCGTTTTCGTGGATTTCCTATTCATGTTAGGCCGTTATCGCGCTTTGTTGGCACACGTGATGCCGCGCTTACCCGTGCCGGGATCGCTGATGGCACCGCTGATATTGTGGTTGGTACACATGCGTTAATGGCCAAGGGCGTGAAGTTTAAGAACCTTGGTTTACTGGTCATTGATGAAGAACAAAAATTTGGCGTGCAACACAAAGAGCGCCTGAAGCAATTGCGCACCGATGTACATGTTATGACATTAACTGCGACGCCTATCCCACGGACATTGCAGCTTTCTTTGTCGGGTGTGCGTGATCTTTCGATCATTGGTACACCGCCGATCGACCGTCTTGCGATCCGGACTTATGTGTCTGAGTTTGATTCCATTACGGTGCGCGAGGCATTGCTGCGCGAACATTACCGTGGCGGTCAGTCGTTCATCGTTGTTCCGCGTATTGCGGACATGGCCGAAATGGAAGATTTCCTGAAACGCGAAGTGCCAGAGGTGTCGTATATCTCGGCGACGGGCCAGATGGCGGCGGGCGAGTTGGATGACCGCATGAACGCGTTTTACGATGGCAAATACGACGTACTGCTGGCCACAACGATCGTTGAATCCGGCCTTGATATTCCGACTGCCAATACGATGATCGTGTGGCGCGCCGATATGTTTGGCCTGTCGCAGCTATACCAAATTCGTGGCCGTGTTGGGCGATCTAAGACGCGAGCCTATGCGTATTTGACCACAAAACCGCGTCAAAAGCTGACGGATACCGCGCAGAAACGACTGCGTGTGTTAGGTGCGATTGATACGCTTGGTGCGGGCTTCACGCTGGCCTCCCAAGATTTGGATATTCGCGGTGCGGGTAATCTGTTGGGCGAAGAACAATCTGGGCAGATGCGCGAAGTTGGTTACGAGCTTTACCAACAAATGCTGGAAGATCAGATCAACGCGATCCGGTCGGGTGCCGCTGAAGGCATCATTGACGATGGTCAGTGGGCACCGCAGATCAACCTTGGTGTGCCTGTGCTGATCCCAGATACGTATATTCCTGATCTGGATGTCCGTCTGGGTCTGTACCGTCGTCTGTCTGATCTGACGACAAAGGTTGAATTGGAAGGCTTTGCTGCTGAGCTGATCGACCGTTTTGGTACACTGCCACGCGAAGTAAACACGCTTATGTTGGTCGTTCGTATTAAGGCGATGTGCAAAAAGGCTGGCATTGCCAAGCTAGACGCGGGGCCAAAGGGGGCCACGATCCAGTTCCACAATGACAAATTTGCGTCGCCGTCGGGCCTTGTGGACTTCATCAATGATCAAAAGGGCGGCGCGAAGGTCAAAGACAACAAGATCGTCGTTATGCGCGATTGGGCCAAGGAACGCGACAAGATCCAAGGCGCGTTCAACATCGCCCGTGACCTTGCCGTGAAACTAAAAGAGGAAAAGGCGAAGGGTTAATCTTCGCCTGGTCGTTTGATTTTAGTGGTAAGCCACAGCCCAAGGATCACGCAAACCAGCGTACCTATGGCCATTGGCAAGGGTGTGCCGTTGAACGCGAGACCGACGGGGGCTGCGATGAGCACAGCGCCTACGGTTGACAGCGCTGCAATGATCGATGCCGCGATGCCTGCGAGGTGACCAACCGGTTCCATAGCAAGTGCGTTCAGGTTGCCGATGGTCAGGCCCGCTTGCATAAACACGCCGATTGTCCAGATCACGAACATGCCAAATGTCAGCCAATACGGCCCGCCTGTAAGCGTGATGAGGATCAGCAAAGTCGATAGAACGATTTGTCCGATGAACGTCATTTTGATAATTGCCCGCATGCCCAAGCTGCCAACAAATTTAGCGTTTAGGACGCTGGCAGACGTTGCAACGATTGCAATGCCGCCAAACCAAAGGTGGAAACTGTCGCCTTGGCCGTAGGTTACGTCAAACAACTGCTGAGTCGATGACAATGACGTAAACAGCGCCCCAAATGCCAGTGTTTGGATCATGATCGACAGGCGCGTTGTGCGGATCGAAAACACTTCACGGGTGCCGGAAATGAGCGATTTTAGATCCAATGGACGCCTGTCTTTTACGGCCAGTGTTTCAGGCTGTCGCAGCATCAGCCAGATTGCTGTCACGAGGCTGAAGACTATGAAGGCCACAAAAATGGCGCGCCAACCAAACCCGAGGATGATGTAGTGACCCATTGTCGGTGCGAGTGCAGGCACAAGCGCAAAGACCATCATCACAAACGACATGATCCGCGCCATGTCGCGCCCACCGTAGATGTCGCGCACCATAGCCATGGCAACGACCCGTGGTCCTGCGGCCCCAAGCCCCATCACCACGCGGCTGATCAGCATCATTTCCATCGACGGTGCCGCCCAAGCGACCGCTGCGGCGATGATATAAACAATGGCGCCGCCGACCATCACGGGCTTGCGCCCAAATGCATCAGACAGTGGTCCCGTAAAGAATGTGCCAATCCCCATGCCAAGCACGAAGCTGGTCAGGATAAGCTGGGCGCGGTTCAGGTTATTTGGTGACAGCTCCGCTGCGATCTCGGGGAGGGCGGGCAGCATTGCGTCGATGGAAAACGCGATTGTTGCGGCCAACATGGCTACGAGTGCGATGAATTCGCCTTGCGGTAGCCGTTTTGTAACTGGTTTCATGCTTTTTCTGCAATCTGTTCTTGGATGTCAGAGATGACTTTGACCCACATTTCAGGTGGCTGCGCACCGGGTACGGCATGTTGCTGTGCCACGATAAATGTCGGCACCGATGAGATCCCCATTTTGCGGCTATGCGCATCGCGTTCGCGGATGCTGGTCAGGTCTTCGTCGGTGTCCAAAAGGCGGGTCACCATGCCTGCGTCCATCTCGGCGGTGTCTGCAATATCCGCAAGGACTTCTGCGCTTCCAATGTCGCGCCCATCCACAAAGTAGGCTTTGAACAACAGGTCTACGACGTAGGTTTGCCGCTGCTCGATGCCTGCCCAATGGATCAGGCGGTGCGCGTTGATCGTGTTGGGCGTGGTTTTGATGGCTTCAAAATTGATCAGCGCGCCAGCTTTTTCAGCGCTGGTAACGACGGGCGCGTAGGCTTTGATCGCGGCTTCTTTGCCGCCGAATTTGCCTTCGAGATAGGCGCGCCTGTCCATGCCTTCCAAAGGCATGTCGGGGTTTAGCTGGAACGGATGCCATTCGACGGTAAACGGATGGTCGGGGAATTGCGTCAGCGCCTTGTCCAGATTGGCCTTGCCGATATAGCACCACGGGCAGATTGGATCAGAGATAATGTCAAGTTTGACCATTTGCGGTCTCCCATTTTTGGCGCAGTACACGGCGCAGTAATTTGTTGTTCGCGCCGCGTGGTAAAGTATCGCAGGCAATGAAAAGGCGCGGGCATTTGTAGCCCGCAAGTCGATCCGCACACCATGCGGTCAGTTGTTCGTCATCTAACATATGTGCGCTGGTATAGAAGGCTGCAATGACGGTGACGTCCTTTTTTACGTGAACCGCACATGCGGCGGCGTCAGTGATGTTTGGGTGGGTGCAAAGTACCGTTTCAACCTCTATTGGGCTGACCCTGTAGCCACCAGCGTTCATCATGTCATCGTGGCGGCCTGCGTAGCTGATAGCACCATCGCGGTCCATGATGCCCATGTCGCCTGTCATGAACCAATTGCCGTCAAATTTTGCGGCGGTGTCTGCGGGTGCATTAAGATAACCAAGCATCAAGCCTGCGTCGTCTTTGTGTATTGCGATCGTGCCGACGGTGTCGCGCGGTACCGGCTGGCCGCTGTCGATAATCGCGACTTGTCGTCCGTTTTGTGCAAATCCTGATGCATGCGGTGGTGCAGGGTTTGACGGGCTGCCCGATATGAATGTGGAGCATTCTGACATGCCAAATGCTTCGTGCACGGCGGTGCCGGTTTTTGTCTGCCAAGCGTTGCGCGTGTCGTCGGGCAGTTTTTCGCCAGCCGACAGGCCATGACGCAAGGCGGGCATTGCCGGCATGTCGCCGCGCAACAGCCGTCGGTAAACCCCAGGTGCTGCGGCAAAGAGTGTCGCGCGATGCTGGGCCATTAAGGTGGGCAGGGCGGCGGCGTCTGTCCCGTCTGCGGGGATTAACGCGGTGGCGCCGATCGCCCAAGGGTCCATTAGTCCGGTCCCAAGCGTATATGTCCAATTGAACGCACCAGCGTGCAACATTCGGTCATCGCGCTGTAATCCGTACCAGCCATTCCACATCATTTGACGTGCCCAAACGGCGCGGTGCGCGTGCACAACTGCGCGCGGTTGGCCTGATGTGCCTGATGTATGGATAATATAAGCAGGCCGATTTGGGTCGCCCATCGCAAATGGTGCGGGTGGCAGGGTGTAGAACCTGCGCAATGCATCGGGTGTGATGATCCGGTCAGTACCGACAACAATTGCGTCGCTTTGAATGGTGGCCGCTGGTTGGATGTTGTCCGCGATTTGGTGTACTTCGGGTGGCGTCAATTGCGCCGAGAGCGGCACGGGGATCATACCTGCCGCAATGCACCCCAGATAGGCGATTGGAAAATCAGCTGTGTTTCCAAGCCGCAATAATATCCGATCACCTGCGCACAGGTCCATATTCAACAGCCCTTGGGCAGTACCGCGCACGGCTTGACCAAGCATGGCGTAAGTCCAATCTTCGGACCTGTCGCTGTACAAAATTGAGAGGGCGACTTTATCACCCAGCTGGTCCACATGGCGCAGCACATGAGCCGCCATGTTAAACGGATCGGGGGCAGCCATAGGCGCGATTGATGTGGTTAAAGAAAGCATGATCCATCGCTACGGCGCGGGGCGGATGGTTGCAAGCCCACGCCCTGCGATCTATGACGCAACTATGTCAGACATTGATCCAAAAGATTTTATCCGCATCGCGCATGAAGACGGCACAGATGGAAAAGCCCAACCGCTTGACCTTGGTGCGCGCGTGCGTGAATTGCGCAAGGCGCAAGATTGGACCTTAGAGCAGGCGGCAAATCAGGCTGGTCTGGCGCGGTCCACGTTGTCAAAGATTGAAAACGGGCAGATGTCGCCGACCTATGAGGCGTTGAAAAAGCTGGCGGTTGGATTGCAAATTTCGGTGCCGCAATTGTTTACCCCGCCGTCGCGCGATCAGGTGAATGGCCGGATGGCGACGACCCTTGCGGGTGAGGGTGGTGAAAAAATCACGACAACCTATGAACACAACATCCTTGCGGATGCACTGACCACCAAAAAGATGTTGCCATATCAGACCCGGGTGCGCGCCCGCAGTATGGATGATTTTGATGGGTGGGTCCGCCATGACGGCGAAGAATTCCTGTACGTTCTGACCGGTAAAATTCAGTTGTTTACCGAGTTTTACGAGCCAGCGACCCTAAGTCGTGGCGACAGTGCATATTATGATGCGTCGATGGGACATAATGTTGTCTCAGTCAGTGCGGATGACGCGACGCTATTGTGGGTGACATCACTGGTCTGAGTGGAACAAACGCGTCAGCACAAAATGTCCAATGACCAAGCCGACCATCTGCATCACGATGAACATCGCAATGTTGCTTGGCGCGATCCCTGCGAATGTGTCTGAGAACCCGCGCGCGATTGTGACCGCAGGATTGGCAAAACTGGTGGATGAGGTGAACCAATATGCGCCCGTGATATACAGTGCGACAAGTGGAGGCACCGCGTCGACCTTGTGACGCAATCCGCCAAAGATCACGAAGAGCAATCCAAACGTTGCGATGATTTCCGAAGACCATTGCGCGGTGCCCGTGCGCAGCGTGGTGGAGGCTTGCAGGATTGGCAGATCAAACATGAGGTGCACTGCCCAAACCCCGAGAATTCCGCCCGCGATTTGCACCGCGATATAGGGGGCGACCATTTTCCACGGGTGTTCGCTGCGAAAGGCAAAGGCAAGCGTTACGATTGGGTTGAAATGCGCACCCGAGACAGGCCCAAGCGTTGTGATGATCACATAAAGGATGCAGCCTGTAGCGATAGCGTTAGCAAGCAGAGCCACGGCAGTATTTCCGTCCGCCAAGCTTTCGCCCATGACCCCAGAGCCTACGACGCCGATCAATAGGAATGCGGTGCCAAGGCCTTCGGCGAATAGCTTTGTTGTGTTAGAGGGTGCCAATGCGGGTCAATTCCTTGGTCAGAGTTGCTTGGGTCAAATGCGCGATATCCAATTCAAGAAACGCCATCGCACGTGTGTGCAACTGGTCATAGGCCGTTGTAAATGCGGCGTCCCAGTCGGGTTCGGCGGCGGCGGCGGGGTCTTCGACCCCCCAATGCACCCGGATCGGTGCGCCTGGCCAATACGGGCATTCCTCTGCTGCGGCAGACCCGCAGACGGTGATCACAATATCCATTTGGGGCGCGCTGTCAGTGCCAAATTCGTCCCAGCTTTTGGACCTCAGTTGATCGGTGGGATAATCATGGGCATCCAAAAGGCGCTTGGCTTGCGGATGGACCTTACCTGCTGGTTTTGATCCTGCTGAAAACGCAGCGACCCTACCACCGGACCTGTGGTTTAGGATGCTTTCAAGCAGGATAGAGCGGGCAGAGTTGCCAGTGCATAGGACAAGGATATTCATGATTGCTTTCGGTTTGTAATTTTCGTCTGCCTAGATCAGGTTTGTAACAGTAGTATTACAAAACAACGTCAACTGCGCCGAGGGCCAATTGCCCTGCGCCGACGGCCGCACTGCCTGCGACGCGCGCGACGGTGCAGGCTTGCAATGCGCCCAAAACGGCCGCCATCAAAATCAGCTTTTTCATATGTGTTTCACTTTTCTAGCAAAAAAGGACCGGCGCAGTGGCCGGTCCAATATGTTTATTCTTCATACCACCAAGCATCTGGCTGCCAACCCGGCCAATCGCCAAAGATAGGCAGGTATTCAGGGAATTTCAGTTCCTTATTTGACGCGATCCGGCTGATGTTCCATTGATAGATCGGCAAAACATAACGCCCTGCGGTGAGCACACGGTCAAGACCTGCGACGGCGGCGCGGAAATCATCTTGGCTGTCAGAATTCAACAACCGACCGATCAGCGCGTCTGCTGCCGCCGATTTCACGCCCATCAGGTTGCGACCACCGACCTCGTCTGCGCGTTCCGACCCATAGTAAGCGTATTGTTCGTTGCCCGGAGACAGCGACACGCTGCGCCGATAATACGTCATGTCAAAATCGTAAGCATCGGTGCGTTCTTTGAACTGCGCACTGTCTGCCGACGAAATCGATGGCGTTACACCGATCCGCGACAGGGACTGCGTAAACATGTCCATGATCGCGGCCTGCTCGGACACGCCATTTTGCAAGAGGATCTCAAACGTAAATGGTTTGCCGATTGCATTGGCAAGCACGCCGTCTTGTATGGTCCAACCTGCTGCATCTAGCTGCGCCAATGCAGCGCGAATTCCTGCGCGGTTCCGTTCTGATCCGTCAGAAACGGGCAAGGCGTAGCCCTCTAACGTGCCCGGAAGCAGATCGGCGGCGAATGGAGCTAGGAATTCAGCAACGCGGCCTTCCGCCGGGCCAGACGTCATCGCGAGCGGCGAATTGGACCAATAAGACGTGATGCGCGGCTGTTGGCTGCCTGTCATAGCCTCGTTGATGAATTCAAAGTTGAAGATTTGCAGCATCGCATCGCGAACCCGCCAATCGGAAAACACATCGCTGCGCGAGTTCATCACATAACCCGTCATGCCCGATGGGCGTGCGTGGGGCAGCACTGCTTTGACGACTTCGCCGTTGTCGACGCGCGGGAAGTTATATTGGCCTTCCCATTTGGCGACGTTGAATTCGCGTTGGGTGTTGACCTCGCCGATTTTAAACGCCTCGAATGCGGCTGTTTGGTCGCCAAAGAATTCAAGTCGGATTTCGTCGAGATTACCCATGCCGACCTTAAACGGGATATCTTTGGCCCAATAATCTGGATCGCGCTGGAAAGAGATGAAGCGCCCCGCCTCAAATTCGGCGATCCGGTATTCGCCGGATACAATTGGCACGATGTCGAGACCGCTGTCTGCGAACTCCATGCCCTCCCATTGGGATTTCTTGAGGATCGGACGCAAGCCCGCAAGCAGTGCCAGTTCTTTGTCTTCGATGTTAAAAGTAAAGCGGACCGAACGCGGGCCTGTGGCCTCTAGCGTTTCGACCTTGGCCCAGAAACCGCGATACCGACCGTGACCTTGCGTGCCTAAGGTTTCATACGACCAAATGACGTCTTCGACGGTGATCGGGCTGCCGTCGTTGAATTGCGCACCTTCACGCAGGGTAAATTCGACCCACTCGCGATTCGGTCCTGTTTCAATCGATTCGGCAATAACACCGTAAAGAGAAAACGGTTCATCCAATGAACGGCCCATTAAACTGTCACCTGTAAGATACCGCAACTGCCAGTGAACCGAGCCTTTTCGGATGTAAGGATTGAGGCTGTCGAACGATCCGACGTTCGCCGTCACCATTTTGCCGCCCGACGGCGCATCAGGATTGGCATAAGGGAGATGCGCAAAATCTGGTGGTAAGGCCGGTTCACCATACATAGCTATGCCATGTTTGGGTTCAGCAAAGGCCGCGGACCCTGCCATAATGATCGATGCAACGGCGCCAAAACGCGTCAACTGCGTGAAAAACTCTGATTTCATTTTGGAAACAATTCCTTTGATCCCTGTAAACGTTAGCTGCAACCGTAAAGAGGGTTTTGTGACTTATCAAACTTTTAGCTTGGATGCAGGCGCGCAATTGCTTATAACAAGGGCACTGCTCGATAGGTTTCTTGCCTGTATGAAACCTGCCTCAATAACTTTACGCCCGCCTTGTGCGGGCGTTTTTTTTGGGCTTTTACGCAGTTTTGGACATTTTGGAAGTTGCGCGGAATCACCCGACGAATCGCCACAGGGGTGTAATGCGTTTGGTGCTGTATTTTGCAGGTGCAGCAATTATAACCGCCTCAAGTCATTTGTCATAATAAGGATCAGCTCTCATGTCGCTTGCAGGAAAAACCGCTGTCATCACCGGATCAAATTCCGGCATCGGGCTGGGAATCGCGCGCGAGATGGCCAAGGCTGGCGTGAATGTTGTGCTAAATTCGTTTACGGATAACGCTGGGGACCATGCGCTGGCGGCTGATATTGCGACCGAATTTGGCGTTGAGGCCAGATATATAAGCGCCGATATGTCTAAATCTGCCGATTGCCGCCGATTGATTGTGGAGGCTGGCCGATGCGATATCTTGGTGAACAACGCCGGTATTCAGCACGTCGCCCCTATTGAGGATTTTCCGGCAGACAAATGGGATGCCATCATCGCGATTAACCTGTCATCCGCGTTTCATACAACCGCCGCCGCATTGCCGAACATGCGGATCAATGGCTGGGGCCGGATTGTGAATATCGCGTCAGCCCATGGTTTAACCGCGTCACCGTATAAATCAGCTTATGTTGCAGCCAAGCATGGTATTGTCGGCATGACCAAGGTTGTGGCCTTGGAAACTGCGCAAGAGCCAATCACTGCAAACGCGATTTGTCCGGGCTATGTGCTAACGCCATTGGTCGAGGCGCAGATCCCTGAGACGATGAAAGAATACGGCATGGACCGCGAGACGGTGATCCAAGATGTCATGTTGGCCCGCCAACCATCAAAAGAATTTGCGACTGTGGAACAATTAGGTGGCACGGTGAATTTTCTGTGCTCGGATGCTGCTGCGCAAATAACTGGCACCACCATTAGCGTTGATGGCGGTTGGACGGCCCTGTGATTAGCTGATCAATTTGATCGCAAGCGCCCACATCACGAGGCCGATCAGCACATCTAGGATACGCCACGCCCGCACGGATTGCATGATTGGCGCGAGCAGGCGTGCGCCGTAGCCGAGGCTAAAGAAGAACACGTAAGACGACAAAACTGCCCCAATACCAAATACATAGCGGTCGACGTTCATGTCATATTGGGTGGAAATTGCGCCGATTAATCCCAATGTGTCGAGGTAGACATGCGGGTTCAACCACGTGAACGCAGCGCCTGTGGCAAGTGTCGCCCATAGCCCTGCTGATTGTCCGGCAAGCTGCATCTTGTAGTCGCCTTGATACGCCGCCCAAAGCCGCATTGCCCCGTATACACTGAGGAACGCGGCCCCACCCCAAGCCATGATCTGCGGTAACATGGGCGCCTGTTCGACGATGATGCCAAAGCCAAATACGCCAGCAGCGATCAGCACCGCGTCAGATGTCGCACACAGCAGGCACAGCCAAAATACATGTTGCCGCGCCAACCCTTGACGCAGCACAAACGCATTTTGCGCCCCAATCGCGAGGATCAGCGCAAAGCCAGTTGCAAACCCTGTGCTGACTGGGCCGATCACGGGGAAGGTGGCTTGGTCGGGTCTTTGCCATTGGGATAAACCAGCCCCGCAGAGATCACGAGCTTGGCTGCGTCTTCAACGGTCATGTCCAATTCTTTGACGTCACTGCGCGGCAGAAACAACAAGAACCCAGATGTGGGGTTGGGCGTTGTGGGCAAAAACACTGTCGCGATATCTTCACCGTCAGAGATTTTGGTGCGTACTTCGCCACGCGCGTTGGTCGAGATAAACGCAATCGCCCAAATGCCTTTGCGCGGATATTCGATCAGGCAAGCTTTATCAAATGACGTATCGCGCTGGGAAAACACGGTTTCGGCGATCTGTTTAACGCCGTTATAGATTGACCGGACGACAGGCATTCGTTCAACCAAGCTTTCGCCGAACCGCAACATGGACCGACCCAAGATACCTTTGCCGATCCAGCCGACCAGTATCGTGAAGACCAAGAAAATGACGACGCCGATGCCGCGCACGTTAACGCGGATCAGATCGCCGCCCTCAGAGCGGAAAAAGCGGTTCACGAGTTCTTCGGGTTGGTAATAATCGGGAATAAATGGCCAGACCCAGCTATCGATCCAGCCGACAACCGACCAAACCAAGTAAAGTGTCAGCCCGATTGGTGCGACAATGATGAGGCCCGCAAGGAAGTTGCCCCGCAGTCGCGTAATCACGCCCCGCCGTACCTTTTTGCCGTCGTCAGTGAAGTGATCCATCGTCATCCGCCAATTACGAAACCCTTAAGAGCCATTTAGGCAAAGATCTCTGCCCCGACAAGGTTAACTGCTTTGTTTCACCATTTCGCCAGCGATTTTGGCCGCCAGCACAGCGTTATTGCGCACCAAGGCGATGTTTGCGACCAGTGACCGTCCCTCGGTGAGCTCAAATATGCGCCCAAGCAAGAACGGCGTGACCAATTTTGCGCTGATCGATTGGGCGTCTGCCTCTGATAGGGCTTGTGCAATGACGGGTGCCAGCACGTCGGCGGGGATTTGTGCGTCGATTGGGATTGGGTTGCAGATGAGCTGACCGCCGGACAGGCCCATTGCGGTGCGGGTGATCTGCGCCGAAGCGATCTGTGCGGCAGTATCCATGCGCAGTGGTGTGGCCATGTCTGATACCGCCGACCAAAACGCAGGCAACATGTCTTGCCCAACGGTGATGACAGGCACGCCAAGGGTCTCGAGGACCTCATAGGTTTTTTCCAGATCCAAGATTGCTTTGGCCCCAGCGGCCACGACGGTCACAGGGGTTTGTGCCAATTCGTTGAGGTCAGCGGAGATGTCAAAGCTGGATTCTGCGCCGCGGTGCACGCCGCCGATGCCACCAGTTGCGAATACATGGATACCTGCCAGATGTGCTGCGATCATGGTGGCCGCAACCGTTGTCGCCCCAGTGCCGCCCATTGCAATGCAGGCTGCAATATCTGCCCGCGACAGTTTTGCCACGTCAGTTGCTTGGCCAAGCCCGTCAAGCTGATCGGCCTCAAGCCCGATATGCAGCGCGCCGTTCATCACGGCGATTGTGGCAGGTGTTGCGCCACCATCGCGCACGTCTTGTTCGACAATCCGCGCGGTTTCCACGTTTTGCGGGAACGGCATGCCGTGGGTGATGATGGTGCTTTCCAGCGCCACAATAGGGGTGCCAGCGGCGCGCGCGGCGGCGACTTCTGCGCTGAATGTCATGGGGAAGTTCATAATGGTGTCTTTCCAGATACGTAAATTGCGGCGGCGTTGCCTGCGCGGGTCAGTGCGGCCATGCGGTCCATGCCTTGGGCTTCTGATGCGATGTGGGCGGCCATGAATGTGTCGCCAGCACCTGTCACGCGCGTCACCAACACGGCGGGCGGTGTATGGCTGATGATATCGTCTGCGGTTCCCTCAGAGGCGGCATTGCCTCCGTCGGTGACAAGTACGCGGTGCGCCCCACGTTTAAGCAGACCCGCAGCCCCGTCATGTGATGATGTGAATTCGGATTGGCACAGCAAACTGGCCTCTTCCAAATTGACATAAAGCGTCGCGGTTGGGTGATCCATTAAGGCCAACAGCCGCGCGGCCTTACCTGGCGAAGCGGGGGCGACACGCAGATCAGCGCGCGCAAACAGCGGCGATTTGGCGATTGTTTGCAGCAATTCTTCGGTTAGGTTGCCGTCCAATGCGACAGGTCCAGTAAAAGGAGCGTTCGCTGATCCCAGCCGTCCATCGCCCATGGCGCGCAATATTTTGTTGCCTGATGCCTCGAGCGAATGCGCGTCGGCGATGGCAGCAACCAACCCGTTGGCGCCTTCAATGGCCATATATACATCCGTGGGCAGGTCCGCGGACCGGTAAAGGTAATCGCAGATCAGCCCCATGCGCTGTGCTTCAGCGACCAGCTCGTTGCCTTCGGCGTCGCGGCCAATGGCGGATAACAGGGCAGGGTGCATGCCAAACCGGCGCAGGGTCATCGCAATGTTCATCGCGACGCCGCCCGGCAGGCGCGTGATCCGGCCAGGCACGTCAGAGCCAACGCGCATATGGCTGGCTGCGCGGCCAATCACGTCCCAAAGGACCGACCCGATGCAAATGATATCTGTGTTCTGTGTCATACCCCTGCTTTTGCCGAAACACGTCGCCGTGTGCAAGTCAGGGCGCCATGAAAGTCAGATTTGCCCAAAGCGTTTCCCACGCGGCCTGCGTATCGGTGGCCAACCGTGCGGCAGGTTCGCGTAAAACAACTGCATCAAGCATATAGGCGTACCCCGATTTGACCGGAACTGTCGCTATACCTTGATCATCTGTGCGGACCATGAAGATGACAACAGTGCCTTCATCGTCTTTCTCAAACACTTCAATTTGTTCGTTGGCGCGCACATCTGTCCGGTAAAATAGCTGAACGCGCATGCCTGCGGATAAATCATCGGTATATGGATTTGTCAGTGCGACGATCTCTGTTTCTAGGCCTGTGCGCCTGTCGGCACCTGCCGCACTTCCGACACCAATCAGGGTTTTGGAAAACCGCGAATAGACTTCTTGGAAGTTCTCAAGCGGAACCCCGCGCGCTTCGTGGTTTGCCAGCTGATCGCCAAGGTCTTTGTGATCCAAGAATTTTTGAAACTTCTCCCACGTCTCGTAGGACACAGTCGAATTTCGCGCCTGATAGGCCACAACATTAAGCCCCTCGGACGCTGGTGCTTGATTGAGGGCAGGGCTATCGCCGATCCGGCTGGTGACTTGCAAGCTATTGTTACCATTGAAGGCAATGAAATGAGCGAACCGCTGCGGTACGAAAGGCAATGTTACACCTTTAAAGTCCTGCCCGTTGACAATATGAGCAGTCAAATTACCGTTCGCTTCAACCTGATACGCCAAAGGTTCGAGCCAAAACTCGTGCGCTGCCGCAGGGGCCGCCAAAAGACCAAGAATGAAAGCAAATATCCGCATGAAGCTGTCCTTTTCTGTTAGTCCCAAACTGTCCTTTGTCCGCCTTTTGTCAAGCGCGGTCCTGATTTGGATCACAACCTTGTCAGCTGTGTCGGCGCATGAAGTCTTGCCGTCGATTGCAGATATGACCCAAGAGGGCGACAACCTAGCGTTTGATGTGCAGCTCAATTTGGAAAGCTTTATCGCTGGGATCGACCAGTCAGAGGTTGTTGATACCAATGCGACTGCGCAAGCAGAAACCTATGACGAGCTGCGCGCGCTTTCCCCTGCGGACCTTGAGGCGCGCTTCGTTGCGTTTTGGCCTAAGATGGCGCGCAATATCGTGGTTCTGGCCGACGGTATCGCGGTAACGGCAGAAAACCCGATCCTGCGTGTCGATCCGATTGGCGACACCGAAGTTGTGCGTGCATCAAACCTGTCATTCACCGCGCCTATTCCCGCGGGCGCGCGGTCCGTCCAAGTCGGCTGGGCGCCTGAATTTGGCATCTTGGTGTTACGTCAAATGGGCGTCAATGCGCAATATGATGGCTTCCTCGAGGCCGGTGTTTTGTCCGATCCGATAGCCCTTGCGGGTGGCGATCAAGCCAGCGGCTGGCAAACGTTTGTGCGCTATCTGCCTATTGGTTTTGATCATATCGTGCCAAAAGGACTTGATCACATCCTGTTTGTGCTTGGGCTGTTTTTCCTGTCGGCCCGCATGCGTCCGCTGCTGACACAAGTATCGCTGTTCACATTGGCGCATACGATCACGTTGGCGCTGGCGGCCCTTGGGTATGTGGTCGTACCTGGCAATATTGTCGAACCGCTGATCGCGGCGTCAATCGTCTATGTTGCGGTTGAAAACATCTATATGAAAAACCTGAGCCCGTGGCGGCCTTTTGTTGTGTTTGGATTTGGGTTGCTGCACGGTCTTGGCTTTGCGTCCGTCCTTGCGCAATTCGGGCTGCCCGAAAGCGCGTTCGTACCTGCACTAATCGGGTTCAACATTGGTGTGGAAATCGGCCAACTTGCGGTGATCGCCGTGATGTACCTCTGCGTTTGGCAAGCCTTGCGGGTGGATCGGGGCGCAAGCGAGGCAACTCAGGGCAAGGTACTTTACGTCGTGCTCGCCACCGCTGCGGCTTCTCTTATCTGGCTGAACCCAAACATCATCAGCACTGCCATTGAAAGCCCGACATGGTTATTCGCGGCCCCGCTGCTTGCCATATTCATATTGTGTCTTGGATCAATACAGATCCGTCACCAAGTCGATGCATACCGCAAAATTGTGGCCGTCCCAGCATCAGTCGCTATCGCATTTGTGGGCGCATATTGGTTCGTCGAACGGGTATTCCTATAAATTTGGCGTCGCTTTGTTGAAAATACTCCCGCCGGAGGCTCTACCTCTTGCAACCAACGGATCCGTCGGCTAATGGACCCTCACTAAATCCCCAAGCGGGGGCGGGCAGATCGGGGAGAAATCCCGATATGTCCACCGGTTGGCGCATCCGCGTCGATACCCCCGCCCAAGGTCAAACCGGAAAAGGAATACTAACATGGCTCTTCCCGAGTTCTCCATGCGTCAGCTGCTTGAAGCTGGCGTTCACTTTGGCCACCAGACCGCGCGCTGGAACCCAAAGATGCAACACTTCATCTATGGCAGCCGTAACGGCATCCACATCATGGACCTGACACAGACAGTTCCAATGCTTGACCAAGCATTGAACGTGATCCGTGACACCGTAGCTAAGGGCGGCCGCGTGCTGTTCGTTGGCACCAAGCGTCAGGCCGCGAAGCCAGTTGCAGATGCAGCTGAACGTTGCGCACAGTATTACATGAACCACCGTTGGCTCGGCGGCACATTGACCAACTGGCAGACCGTTTCCAAGTCCATCCAGCGCCTGAAGGCGATTGATGCGGCGTCCGAGAACGGCTTTGACGGTTTGACCAAGAAAGAACGTCTTGGCATGGAACGTGAGCAGGGCAAACTGCAGGCGTCTTTGGGCGGCATCCGCGAAATGGGCGGTGTTCCTGATCTGCTTTTCGTCATCGACGTGAACAAAGAAACATTGGCAATCGCAGAAGCTAAAAAGCTGGGCATCCCAGTTGTGGCTATTGTTGATACCAACTGTTCCCCAGATGGCATTGATTACGTCATTCCAGGCAACGACGATGCGGCACGTGCTATCGCGCTTTACACCGACTTGGCTGCACGTGCAGCGCTTGACGGTATGTCCGCTCAGCTGGGTGCAGCTGGCGTCGACATGGGCGCAATGGAAGAGTTCGCTGAAGAAGTTGTTGCTGATGAGGCTGCTGCTTCCTAAAGCAGCGCCATTTGGCAAAACAATCACGAGGCGGGGGTAACCTCGCCTCGATCCAATTTTGAATTTCCTCATACGGAGTAGAGACATGGCTATTACCGCTGCAATGGTAAAAGAACTGCGCGACAGCACAGGCGCAGGCATGATGGACGCTAAAAAAGCGTTGACTGAAAATGCTGGTGACATGGAAGCGTCTGTCGATTGGCTGCGCACCAAAGGTTTGGCAAAAGCTGCTAAGAAATCCGGCCGTACGGCTGCGGAAGGTCTTGTGGCTGTTGCTGTTAAAGACGGCAAAGGTGTTGCTGTTGAAGTGAACTCCGAGACCGACTTTGTAGGCAAAAACGCTGACTTCCAGAAAATGGTTGCTGGTATTGCTGAAGTTGCACTTGGCACATCCGACATCGACGGCCTGAAGGCTGCTGATCTGGACGGCAAAACTGTTGAACAGACTGTGGTTGACGCAGTTGCGATCATCGGCGAAAACATGTCGGTCCGCCGCATGGCCGTCATTGAGGGCACATCTGTTGTGAACTACGTGCACAACGCGGCTGCACCTGGCATGGGCAACATTGGCGTTCTGGTTGCAATGTCCGGCGACAACGAAGCATTTGGCCGTCAGGTCGCAATGCACATCGCTGCTGCAAACCCAGTGTCCTTGTCCGAAGCTGATCTTGACGCATCTGTTGTCGAGAAAGAAAAGACTGTTCAGATGGACATCGCACGCGAGTCTGGCAAGCCAGAAGCTGTGATCGAGAAAATGATCGTTGGCCGCATGAAGAAATTCATGGCTGAAGTCACATTGCTCAACCAGCAATTCGTTGTGAACCCTGACGTGACAGTTGCGCAGGCTGCGACTGACGCCGGAGTTGAAATCACTGGTTTTGTACGTCTTGAAGTTGGCGACGGCATCGAAGTTGAAAAAGAAGATTTCGCTGCTGAAGTGGCAAAGATGAACAG
>CAJXTP010000031.1 GCA_913061335.1 uncultured Loktanella sp. | reverse complement strand
GAGATGTAGAGAGGTCTCGTGGGCTCGGAGATGTGTATAAGAGACAGTTCATGACGTCCTTAAACGACATATGCAAAACTTATGCAAAAACTACGCGAAAAATACAGCCATTTTCCAACAAAAAGGGCCACCCCGCGTTGGGATGGCCCTGATCTGAATTTCAGAGGTGGGGTCGGTTAGGAAACTCCACCTTGGTTCAAAAAACCCAAAGATTGCCTTAGGTTAGTTTGCCCCAAGTTGTCCCGACTGCCTTCTCCAATACTTCATGACGCATTAGATCACCTCCTTTTCAAATGTTTCGACTAAGAAGATGTTCGCATATATCTGGTACAAGTCAAAATGTTTTTGACTAGATATCGGATTTCCGAGGCATATACAGCGCAACGATCATGCGGAACGGCACCAACGCGATCAACGCGATCCCGATCTTAACGCCCCAATCAGCCACAGCCAGCGACACCCAAAGCGGCACCAGCGGCCCCGCGTTCAAGAACGGCACAGCGTCCTGCGCCCACATCACCTGATCCGCAGCCATACCGCTGAAACCATTGAAGAAAGCCGCAAACGCGATACTGAAAAAGATCACAGTATCCACAATCGAGCTGACAAAAGTAGAAACCAGCGGCGCTTTCCACCAAGTCCCATTTCGCAACCGATCAAAGATCGCGATATCAAGCAGTTGCGCCACCAAAAACGCCGTAGCCGACCCAATCGCGACGCGCAAAGCAACAGCAGGTCCGTACTCAAGCATGACCTGACTACCGATCAGCGAACAGATGATCCCCACGATCACGCCCACGAACACAACGCGGCGCGCCGCAGCGACCCCGTAAATTCGGTTCATGATGTCGGTCACAAGAAATGCGAGGGGATAAGTGAACGCCCCCCATGTCAGTAATCCGTCGAGGATCAGGAATTGCACGAGGATGTTAGAGGCGACCACAACGATGGCCATGGCGATAACGCCGGGAAGGATACGTGTCATTTTATTACATTTTCCGTTTTTGCAAGGGTGCGGCACTTGTTCCGCAGCCAATCCGCGGACTTGGGCGGGTTAGTCGCTTGCATTGCGCGCGTCAATTACTGATCGCGTATTCAACCAGTTCAGTGCGTTGGAAAAATCTGAAATTGTCGTCGGATACCAGTGTCATCCGCAACCCGGTGGACGAGGCCCAAACGCTGATCCCTTCAAGATTGTCGTGCGTCCCGGTGCGTGTTTCCATCAGCGTGACTTCTGATCCGCCAGACAGATCGAACCTGCGCACGCGAGATTGGAATCCGAGTCCGGTGAAGTGTCGTTCTAGAATATAGAGCCGCCCATCGGGCCCGATGTCTGCGCCTGAGATCAGGAAGTTTCCACGTCTTGGGATGCGAAACGGGACATCCCAGTCGCCGTCTTTGAACCGGTAAACAGGGAAGGGGCGCGTCGCCCGACCGGACCGTTCGGGAAGAGTATAAAGGGTGCCGTCCGCATCGATAGCGAGTGCTTCGAGCGAGCTGTTCGCTTGCATGCCCGCAAAGTCAGGATGGCGTGGCAACGCGCGCGGGTGGGCGTCGATGCCGTCGAATGCAAGGATGCGATGTTTTGCTTCGACGGACACATAGATGCCCCCGCTTGCGCCAATCGCGATGCCTTCACTGTCAGGCGTCTTTGATCTGCTCGGCGGTAATAGTGGTGTGACTGCGGTGTTTGTGATGCCGCTGATATCGCCGTTTGCATCCCGTATAAATTGCCCCGTCACAAATATCCCGCGATCGCCGATGGCGGTGAAGCTGGAGCCATCATTGGATACGTCCAATCCGGACAGCCCGCCAAAACGCACGTCTGCATCGATCCACGCGAACTGCGAGAAACCATTCGGTCCAGCGGACAACGGCCCACAGCCTGCAAGCAGCGCCAAGATAAACAAGGTCTGGCGCATTTAGTTGTTGAGCACGCTCAAGCATTGACCTGGCAGTTGCGCCATTGTCAGTGGTCCGCGTCTTGGGCTTGGTGTGGCGTTTGGATCTGGTGGCGGTGGGTTCAAAATGCGGTCGACCCAGCCGTCTGCATCTGCACAGCCGTCGCCAGCAGGCGGTGGGGCCTGGTTAGTGCAGTTGGCATCCCCAGCGGCGCATTTCAAACGCACATGGAAGTGGTAGTGGTGCCCCCACCAAGGCCGGATTTTATTGAGCCAACTGCGGTCACCTGTCGCGTTTTTACACATCTCGACCTTGGCCCCTGGAAAGACGAAAATCCGTGCGGTGCGTGGGTCAGAAGCAGCTGCCTTTAAGATTGCTTCGTGCTGTGGCGTCCAGCTGCTGTTGGTGAATGCCCCTGACGCACGGCGCATGGAAATCGATGACAGATCTTCGCGTTGTTGGGCGTTCAGGTCCAGCTGGCTAGGCGGAAGCATCCAGATATCAGCATCAAGACCGGATTGATGGCTGGCGTGGCCAGTTAACATTGGACCACCACGTGGCTGGCTCATGTCACCAACATAAAGCCCGTCCCACCCCGCCTGCGTTGCGGCAAAGCGTGACAGGTCTTGGATGAAATCAACGGTTTGGGGTTGCGCCCAGTTGCGGTTGCGCGACAGGCGCATCGCTTGCCATGTGGTGCCCGTTTCAGGCAGTTGCACCGCCCCTGCTTGGCAGCCGCGCGCATATCCACCAATGGCTTGTGGCTGCTGGGATGATCCAGTGGGGACATGTCCAAACAGGTCTTTGGCCACGCGGGTATCACCCGCATTTTGCGTGCTGACGCTGGCCTTGGCGACCTGCGTAGGTTCTTTGTCACCGCCGCAGGCTGCGAGGCTAGCAATAAGGGCGACTGTTAGACTTAGGCGGACCATTGCGCACTGTCTCCATCTTTGTTGACCCACCGTAGCAAGATCAGTCCAATAATAAACAGGAAGATCACGGGCAGGAAACCAAGCTGCGTGTTTCCGCTGATGACGGTGAACAGGGTAATCAAAGCGGGTGCAAGGAATGCTGTGGCTTTACCTGTCAGCGCGAAAAGGCCAAAGGCCTCGGTTGGGCGTTGTGGATGTGCGTGCCGGACCATCATGGACCGTGACGCTGCATAAAGCGCGCCGCCAGCGCCGCCGATACCCGCGCCACATACAAAGAAGATGATGTCGGGAATGTTTGAACCTACGGCCAGTGGGACCCCGAATACTTGTTCTCGTGACATGCCGACGATGATTGTCGACACTGCAATCAGCACCCAAACGCAAACGCGGATGACTGGTTTTGGACCATAGCGTTGATCGCAAAGACCACCGATCCAAGTTGCGATAGCCGCTGCAATGGCTGCAATAATTCCAAATACGCCGATCTGGATTGTCTCCCAATCGAGGACGAGCGCCGCGTAAACGCCGCCAAACGCATAAAGCGCATTCAGCGCGTCGCGGTAGACCATGGAGCCAACTAGAAAGTTAAACAGGCTTTTGCGTTTGTAGACAGATTTTAAGGTCACCCACAGGTTTGCCAGCACGGTGCTTAACGCCGGTTTTGCGTCTTTGGCAGATGGCGTGTCGCGGACCCACAAGAAGAATGGGATCATGAAAATGGCGAACCAGATGGCGATGAACGGGCCGACGGACCGTGTGCCTTCGCGCAAGTCAGGGTCGAGACCAAACAGCGGTGGGTTGCCCAGAAGGGTCACGCCCGCGTCGCTTTCGGCTAATAGCAAGAGCATGGCGAACAGTGATACCACGCCGCCCCAATATCCAAACGCTGCGCCCGATCCTGAGATCCGTCCGACTTCTTCGTTGGTGCCAAGCGATGGTAGAATAGCGTTCACGAAATTCAACGCACTTTCGGCGGCAAAGAAGCCGACGTAAAAGATGAACAGCATCCACAGCAAGTTGGCCCCATCTGGTGTCAGCCCCCACAGCATGGCAGTTGCGACCACGTAGATGACGGAAAAGAACGCGATCCACGGCATTTTGCGCCCTGATGTGTCGGCAAACGCCCCAAGGACGGGCGCGGAAATGGCGATCAGGATACCTGAAATTGTTTGCCCAACGCCCCAGATCGATTGCGCTTGTGCGTCAGCCGCATCCGCGGACATGCCCAAACCAAGGTAATATTCGGCAGCAACAGCCGCGAAATACGGGCCAAAGATGAACGTCAGGCCAAGTGTGTAAAACGGCTGCGTTGCCCAATCAAAGGCCATCCAGCCCCAGATACGTTTCTTTTGCGTGATGGCCATGTGTTCGTCCTCTTATTCCCTTGCGGCAATAAGACACAGTATTTGGTAGCAGTGGCAAGCAAACGTTGCCTGCCCTTGCGTTAATCTTGGCCCACCTGTGGCGGCCAAGGCCGTGTCGCATCGGCATCGATCCAATTTTGCACCCATGTGGGCAGCGCAGGTGACGTTTTGTCTTGGTCCATTGCTTCGATGATCCGGCCCGGTTCGACGATCCCGTTTTTGTCGGTGACGGCGGCGCGAAATAGCGCTTGGACCGCACATTCGCCGTCAATCCAAATGGATTGTTCAAGATACATGAACCGCGCATCCCATCCGACTGCCCGGCTGACCAGCTTGAACCGCACGAAGGGCCTGATCCGTTTGCGGTAACGCACCGAGTTACCCGCCACAGTCAGCCCCCAGCCATTGGCCTTCAGCGTGCCAAGCAAGCCAGCCCGCTGCCCCAACGCCATGCGCCCCAGATCAAGGATTGTTAGAATGCGCCCATTGTTCATTTCCATGAATACATCAATGTCTTGTGGCCAGCAGCGATGGTAAGACACATGCGTGCCAGTAATCGGCAAGGCGGACGCATTGCGGTTGATGAACATTTCTTTGGCGAGGCGAATGAAGGGATACATGGGACTACTTTGCTGCTGTTTGACTTTAGATAGGTGAAGTGACGTTAACGTCAACTTGTTACCTTGGGGCAAGGTGTCTCTTGTCGGGATGGTCGTCAGCACTTAGATACGCGTAAACCCGTTGAAAGGCCTAACGATGCAATCTTTGTTTGATATCCTGATGCTGCTGCTTGGCGTCGCCCGCACCCTAATTTTCACCTACTTTATCATGAGCTGGCTGATCAGCTTTGAAGTGTTGAACGTCCGTCAGCCGTTGGTTGGGCAAATCTGGTATACTTTGCAACGTATCCTAGAGCCAATTTATGCCCCGATCCGCCGCATTCTGCCGAATATGGGTGGGATTGACCTGTCACCGATCGCGGCCTTGCTTGGGCTTGAGGTGATCCGCATCATTTTGATCAATAATATCGCCCTGTTTTACTAGAAATTTACATTAACTGAACGCTTGTTCAAAAAATGATTTGACGGATGGCTTGCCCCCGCGACAGTATGGTTGTTGGGGCAGGTATTGCGTTGATGCGATTCAGGTCCCGATGTTGGTTTAGACCAGCGGGGGAGGATCGTTTCACATGACAGCAGATCAGCTGCATTCTATTCCAGCGCTTTTGGCGCGCAACGTGGCCGCGTTTGGTGATAAACCAGCGTACCGCGAAAAAGAATTTGGCATCTGGCAAAGCTGGACGTGGGCGCAAGCTGCGGATCAGATTGACGCGCTTGCTGCAGGGTTGCTGACCCTTGGTGCTGTGCCTGACGATCATATCGCGATTGTTGGCCGCAACCGTCCTGCGCTGTATTGGGCGATGGTTGCTGCACAGCGTATCGGCTGTGTCCCTGTGCCGATGTATTCAGACGCCGCCGCAGAAGAGATGGCCTATGCGCTGGATCATTGCGGTGCCCGCTTTGCCGTTGTTAGCGACCAAGAGCAGGTCGATAAAATTGCAGACATCCGCGAGGGCCTGACTGAATTAGAGCATATTATATATCTGGATGGGCGCGGACTGCGCAAATATGACCATGCTGCCATGACCAGTTATGCCGATGTGCAAGCCGCTGGCCGTGCCGCCGGATTGTCGGCCCGCTTGGATGAATTGTCGGCTGCGCGCGGTTACGATGATACCTGTGTGATGCTGTATACGTCCGGCACCACTGGCCGTCCCAAGGGCGTTGTGCTGTCCAACCGCAATGTGATTGAGACATCGAAAAATTCATCGAGCTTTGACGGGCTGCGCGTTGGCGAAGAGGTTTTGGCCTATTTGCCGATGGCGTGGGTTGGCGATTTTATCTTTTCGATCGGGCAATCGATGTGGACGGGGTTCTGCGTCAATTGCCCTGAATCCGAGGCCACAATGATGACCGATCTGCGCGAAATTGGCCCAACGTATTATTTTGCGCCGCCGCGTGTGTTTGAAACTCAGTTGACCCAAGTCATGATCCGCATGGAAGATGCCGGGCGCGTCAAGAAATGGCTGTTTGATCATTTCATGGCTGTGGCGCACCGCGTTGGGCCTGATCTGTTAGACGGCAAACCTGTCGGCGGATTGGATCGGTTGCGGTATGCGCTGGGCAACCTGTTTGTGTTTGGTCCGCTGAAGAATACGCTGGGCCTGAGCCGCGTGCGCGTTGGCTATACCGCAGGCGAGGCGATTGGGCCGGAGATTTTCGATTTTTATCGCTCGCTTGGGATTAACCTTAAGCAGCTTTATGGCCAGACCGAGGCTACGGTGTTTATCACCCAGCAGCCTGATGGCGAGGTCCGGTCCGATACTGTTGGCGTTCCAAGTCCGGGTGTTGAATTGAAGATCGCTGACAATGGTGAGGTGTTCTACCGGTCGCCGGGTACGTTTGTATCGTATTATAAAAACCCTGAAAGCACCGCATCGACCAAAGATGCCGAGGGCTGGGTTGCGACGGGTGACGCTGGATTTATCGAGGAAGGCACCGGTCATTTGCGGATCATTGATCGTGCCAAAGATGTGGGCCAGATGGCCGATGGTCGTTTGTTTGCGCCAAAGTACGTTGAGAACAAATTGAAATTTTATCCCAATATCCTAGAGGCCGTTGTGTTCGGTGCAGGGCGTGAATACTGCACCGCATTTATCAACATTGACCTGACTGCGGTGGGCAATTGGGCAGAGCGTAACAACATAGCCTACTCATCCTATCAGGAGTTGTCGCAGCATCCGCAGGTCTTGGGCCAGATCGAGGCGCATGTGTCTGAAGTGAATAGGTCTGTTGCGTCTGATCCGATGTTGGCAGGCTGCCAGATCCACCGGTTTCTTGTGTTGCATAAGGAGCTGGATGCCGATGACGGTGAAATGACCCGCACGCGCAAGGTTCGCCGTGCTGTGATTGCTGATAAATTTTCGGATTTGATTGCCGCACTTTATAGCGATGCGACCGACGTTTATACCGAAACCGAAGTCACCTATGAGGATGGTCGCAAGGGCAAGATTACGGCAACGTTGGATTTGCGCGATGCTGTGATTGCAGCCGAGCAGGTGGCGGCATGACGGATTGTCGCTCGTGCAAGCACGTCGCCCCACCCGCCATCCCATCATCTGTGGAGGTTTTCCATGAAGGATAGTTATGTCACGCCAGACGGCCGCACGATTGGCGGCGTGCTGATGGATATGCGCGGCATCACCCTACGATTTGGTGGTGTTGAGGCGATCAAGGACATCAGCTTTGACATCCGCGAGGGCGAAATTCGCGCGATTATTGGCCCGAACGGCGCAGGAAAGTCGTCGATGTTGAATGTCATCTCAGGGTTTTATCATCCGCAAGAGGGCGAGGTTTGGTTCCGCGGCGCCAAGCGCCCGACAATGCGGCCTTATGATGTTGCGCGCCAAGGCATCGCCCGTACGTTCCAAAATATCGCCCTGTTTGAAGGCATGTCTGTTTTGGACAACGTTATGTGTGGTCGTTTGACCCATATGAAGACGGGCATCTTTTCGCAGGCGCTTTGGCATGGTGCCGCACAGCGTGAAGAGGTTGAGAACCGCGAAGCTGTTGAGCGCATTATTGATTTTCTTGAAATTCAGGCCATTCGCAAGACCCCTGTGGGTCGTTTGCCGTATGGGTTGAAGAAGCGTGTCGAGCTGGCACGTGCCTTGGCCGCAGAGCCAAAGCTGTTGCTGCTGGACGAGCCGATGGCGGGCATGAACGTCGAGGAAAAAGAGGACATGAGCCGCTTTATTCTTGATGTGAACGATGAATTTGGCACCACGATTGCCCTTATTGAGCATGACATGGGTGTGGTTATGGACCTGTCAGACCGTGTTGTCGTGATGGATTATGGCCGCAAGATTGGCGATGGCACCCCAGACGAGGTGCGCGGTAATCAAGAGGTAATCGATGCTTATCTGGGCGTGGCCCATGATTAAGGGAGACAACAATGTCGGCTGATTTTCTATATGGCATCGAGGTCATTTTAAACGGCCTGATGGCGGGGGTGCTTTATGCGCTGGTCGCTTTGGGGTTCGTGCTAATCTTTAAGGCGTCGGGTATTTTCAATTATGCCCAAGGCGTGATGGCGTTGTTTGCAGCCCTAACGTTGGTCGGCATCATGGAAGGGCAGGTGCCGTTCGCCCATATGATCAACGCGATCTTTGGCACCGAGATCCACCACTTTGGCTGGCATGTGCCTGCGTTGCTGGCGATTTTTCTGACGCTATGTGTGATGGTCGCATTTGCTTGGGCCGTGCAAAAGTTCGTATTCCGCCATCTGGTTGGCCAAGAGCCGATCATTTTGTTCATGGCGACCATTGGCCTTGCGTATTTCCTTGAAGGTATGGGCGATCTGATGTGGGGGTCGGATATCAAGACGTTGAAAGTCGGCTTGCCGCAGGGTGGATCGCGCTGGATCGAAGATATGACGTCCGGTCTTGGCGGCGATGATTTCTACGGCTTCTTTATTGATAAGCTGGATATGGTGGCGACTGTTGTCGCTGCGATCCTTGTGATGAGCCTGATCGCGTTTGCCCAGTATTCCAAGCAAGGCCGCGCGATGCGTGCTGTCGCAGATGACCACCAGGCAGCCCTGTCGGTTGGTATCTCCCTTAACTTTATCTGGGTGCTTGTGTGGTCGTTGGCGGGGCTTGTGGCCCTTGTGGCTGGTGTCATGTGGGGCGCGAAATCTGGCGTGCAATTCTCGCTGTCGTTGATCGCGCTTAAGGCGTTGCCGGTGCTAATGCTGGGTGGGTTTACGTCCATTCCGGGGGCCATTGTTGGCGGCTTGATTATCGGCGTGGGTGAAAAGCTGTTTGAATATACCATCGGTGGCATGATCGGCGGCGCGACTGAGAATTGGTTCGCCTATGTGCTGGCGCTGATCTTCCTCGTGTTTCGCCCTCAGGGCCTGTTTGGGGAGAAGATCATTGAACGGGTTTAATGGAGGAGGCTGCCATGTTTTATCGTGAAGCCGGAGATTTTAAGACCTCTTATGAGGCGGACAGTCAAACGTTCCCGATTAAGTTTGACCGTTATCGGTTTTGGGCAGTGCTTGCTGTTGCCTATTTGGTCATCCCGTTCATCATCAACGACTATTGGGCCAATGCGATTTTGGTGCCGTTTCTGATTTACACGATTGCGGCAATTGGGTTGAATATTCTGACCGGATATTGCGGGCAGGTTAGCCTTGGCACCGGTGGCTTTATGGCTGTCGGGGCTTATGCGATGTACAAGCTGATGACAGCGTTCCCAGATGTATCTGTCGTGATCCATGTCTTTTTGGCCGGTGGAATCACCGCCGTTGTCGGGGCCGCCTTTGGCCTGCCAAGTTTGCGGATCAAAGGGTTTTATCTGGCGGTTGCTACGCTTGCTGCGCAGTTTTTCCTCGTGTGGTTGTTCAACAAGGTTGAATGGTTTTACAACTATTCTGCCTCTGGTCAGATCAACGCGCCTGAACGGTTTGTCGGTGGCATTGCTGTCACAGGGCCGAACACGGACGCATGGGCGAAATATATGATCTGTCTGGTCTTTGTGACCGTTTGCGCGATCGTTGCGCGCAACCTGACGCGTGGCACTGTGGGTCGTAAATGGATGGCCATTCGCGACATGGACATCGCCGCCGAGATTATCGGAGTGAACCCGTTGCAAGCGAAACTAAGCGCGTTTGCGGTGTCGTCGTTCTTTATTGGGATATCGGGCGCGCTGTTCTTTTCGGTTTACCTTGGCGCTGTTGAAGTCGGCGAGGCCTTTGGCATTCAGAAATCGTTTCTGGTGCTGTTCATGGTGATTATCGGCGGGCTTGGATCCATTTTTGGCAGCTTTGCAGGGGCAGGGTTCCTTGTGCTGTTGCCGGTCGCATTGAAGGTGATTGGCGTCGATCTGTTGGGCTGGCCCACGGATATCGTAGCGCATCTGCAATTGGTGATTATAGGTGCGTTGATCATGTTCTTCCTGATCAAGGAACCGCATGGTTTGGCCCAGTTCTGGCGCATTGCCAAAGAGAAATTACGCTTGTGGCCGTTTCCGTATTAACGGGCGCAGGATCTAAGGTTGGGGTTGCCCCCAGCACATGAAACTATCGGAAACCTTGGGAGGATATACCGATGAAACTTAAGACACTTGCAGCGATGGCCCTAGCGGGCACGCTGGCCGCTGGCCCCGCTTTGGCCGAGCTGGTCATTCCTGATCTGTCCTATCGCACTGGTCCTTATGCCGCTGGCGGCACACCGTTTTCGGACGGATATCAGGATTATTTTAACATGCTGAACGCCCGTGATGGCGGTGTTGGTGATGAGATGTTCCGTATCGTCGAATGCGAAACTGGCTACAACACTGAGAAAGGTGTTGAATGCTACGAGTCCACCAAGGGCGAAGGCGCATTGGTCTATCAACCGCTGTCCACTGGTATCACTTATCAGCTGATCCCTAAGGCGACTGCTGATGGCATTCCAATCCACACAATGGGTTACGGCCGCACGTCGGCTGCTAACGGCGAAGTGTTCAACTGGGTGTTCAACTATCCTGCCAACTATTGGGATGCTGCATCTGTGATGGTGAACTATCTGCTGGATGAAAACGGTGGATCGCTTGAAGGTAAGAAAATCGCGCTGGTTTATCACAACTCTGCTTACGGCAAAGAGCCGATCCGCACGTTGGAAAACCTGTCCGCACAGCATGGTTTCGAGCTGACTCAATTGGCCGTTGACCACCCTGGTCAGGAGCAAAAATCACAATGGCTGCAAATTCGCCGTGAGCGTCCTGATTATGTCCTGATGTGGGGCTGGGGTGTGATGAACCAAGTGGCTGTGCAAGAAGCCGCGAACATCGGTTTCCCGATGGAAAACTTCATTGGTAACTGGTGGGCTGGTGCTGAGCATGACGTGACACCTGCGGGTGATGCGGCCAACGGTTACAAGTCGCTGAACATGAACCGTGTTGATGCGAGTTTGCCAGTATTCGACGACATCCGCAAATATGTGCATGATGCTGGCAACGCTGCTGGTGACGGGTCCAACGTCGCTACAGTGCTTTATACACGTGGCATGTACGCTGCGATGTTGGCTGCCGAAGCTGTTGCAACGGCGCAAGAGATCCATGGCGTTGCTGCCATTACCTCTGCGATGATGCGTGACGGAATGGAAGCCTTGGATATCACAGCTGCGCGTATGGAAGAGCTCGGCATGGCTGCTATTGGACCGGAATTCTCGGTCTCTTGTCAGGATCACGGTGGGTCCGGTTTGGGCATCGTACAGCAGTGGGATGCGTCCGCTGGTGCATGGATTGCTTTGACTGATTACATCGCGCCTGATGATGCGGTTACATTGCCGTTGATCATGGAAGATTCCAGCGCGTTTGCTGCTGAGAACAACATCGAAGCTGGCTGCATGTAAGCCACAAATGCGGGCGGTGCCGATTGGTGCCGCCCGCGTTTTCTAAGTATTTTTGAAAAACGAGGACCAACTGATGGTGATCATGACTGACGATACAAAAGTTGAGACCCTGCTAGAGGTCAACAATATCGAAGTGATCTATAATCACGTGATCCTTGTTCTAAAGGGTGTGTCTCTGTCTGTTCCCAAGGGCGGTATCACTGCCTTGCTGGGTGGAAATGGCGCGGGCAAAACCACGACGTTGAAGGCGATTTCAAACCTGCTGCATTCTGAACGCGGTGTGGTTACCAAAGGCTCGATCCACTATCGCGGCGAGCGTGTGCAAGAGATGTCTCCGTCGGATTTGGTCAAAAAGGGTGTCATTCAGGTGATGGAAGGCCGTCACTGTTTTGAGCATCTGACGATCGAGGAAAACCTGCTTACAGGTGCCTATACCCGCACTCAAGGTGCCGCTGCCATCGCCGCCGATTTGGAGATGGTCTACAATTACTTTCCGCGTTTGCGCGAGCGTCGCAAATCACAAGCTGGATATACATCCGGTGGCGAGCAGCAGATGTGTGCCATTGGGCGCGCGCTCATGTCCCGCCCCGAGACGATCTTGTTGGATGAGCCATCAATGGGGTTGGCCCCGCAACTGGTTGAAGAAATTTTTGGTATCGTCAAAGATTTGAACGAACGCGAAGGTGTGTCGTTTTTGCTGGCTGAACAAAACACCAACGTCGCGCTAAGGTTTGCGCATCACGGGTATATCTTGGAAAGCGGTCGTGTCGTCATGGAAGGCCCCGCCGCTGAGCTGCGCGAGAACCCCGATGTGAAGGAATTCTATTTGGGCGTATCTGACGAGGGCCGCAAATCGTTCCGCGATGTCCGGTCTTATCGTCGTCGCAAGCGGTGGCTGGCATAATACTTATATAAAACGCATTTGCCTGATCGGGAGAGACTGATGGCCCATTTCGATGAACTGGAAACACGGAGCCCAGCTGACCGCGATGCCGCTCAATTGGCTAAGCTCAACACGCTATTGGATGCACCGATTGACGCGCTTGCGGATTTGGTGGACTTGCCTGTGTTGCGTAAATCCGATCTCAGTGCGGCCCAGAAAGCCAAGCCGCCGTTTGGCGGGCTGACGGTCAAGAACGCCACCCACGTATTTCAATCGCCTGGTCCGATTTACGAGCCGGGTGGGTCCAGCCACGACTGGTGGCGCTTTGGTCGGTTTTTGGCCGCTTGCGAGATTGGCACCAGTGACATTGTGCAGAACTGCTTTGGCTATCACCTGACCCCTGCAGGTACGATGTTTGAAAATGGCGCGCGCGCTGTTGGGGCCACTGTGCTGCCTGCTGGTACGGGCCAAACCGAGCTGCAGGTTCGTGCCGCCCATGACATTGGATCGACCGCTTATGCTGGCACGCCGGATTATCTTAAGGTGATCTTGGAAAAAGCCGACGAGATGGGTTTGCCGCTTAAGATCAATAAGGCCGCTGTTTCGGGTGGCGCGCTGTTCCCGCAGTTGCGCCAGTTTTATGCGGATCGCGGCATCGCCTGTTTGCAGTGTTATGCGACCGCTGATCTGGGTCAGATCGCCTATGAAACCGCGGAGGGCCAAGGCATGATCGTCGACGAAGGTGTGATCGTCGAGATTGTCACACCTGGCACCGGTATTCCTGTTCCCGAGGGCGAAGTGGGCGAGGTTGTGGTCACGTCGCTGAACCCTGATTATCCGCTTATTCGTTTTGCCACGGGTGATCTAAGCGCGGTGATGGCAGGGCAGTCCCCTTGCGGGCGCACCAATATACGCATCAAGGGCTGGATGGGTCGCGCCGATCAGACCGCCAAGATAAAAGGTATGTTCGTGCGCCCTGAACAGGTGGCCGATTTGGTTGATCGATTGGACGGCGTTGACCGTGCGCGTGTCGTCGTTGATCGTGATGGCGATGCGGATCGTATGACGGTTCTTGTTGAGGGTGCCATGCTGGACGCGGATATCATTGCGCGTGCGGTTCAAGGCGTTCTAAAGCTGAAGGCGCGGGTCACTTGCTGCGCGCAAGGCGACATTCCGCGTGACGGGATCGTGATCGAAGATCAACGCGACTATGACACTTGAATTCCAATAGTGAAGATTGGTTAGCCCGAACCTAAAACTGGTTTGGGCTAACCGATATCATTTATTTTGCGGGGACATACCGTTCCAGTACAAGCCGCACCAAGCCTTGCACGTCATCGCCAATCTGTTTGACACCAACAACGTATTGCCCAGCCAGAACCCGTGTGGCGATCAAGCTGTTGAGGCTATCGCCTACATCGTCGTTGACAGCGAGTTGCCGTCCAAGATCATCAAAGATCACCAACCAAGGGTCACCGTCGTTGCCTGCCGCGACTGCTTCGATAAGCAGCAGGCTGCTTTCGGGGATATCGACGGTGAGCCATGTCGTGTTAGATCCCAATTGCAGGTCTTTACGCATCCGTGATTGGAGCGCGCCCAAATCGGTGATTTCGACGGACCCGTCCAATGGTGGTGACGCTTCACCGCGTGCGTAAATAGCAGCCTGTGCCGCAACCGGATCGTAGACTGCGATGGTCAAGTCGATAGGCAGGCTGCTGTCGTTGATTGCCCCGACACTGACGCAGTAGTCGCCCGCAGGCAGTGGCGCGGATTGCTCAATGCGTGAATTCAGGCCGTCATAATCATCGTTTGACGCGATCTCGCTTTCATCGTCATCCAAAAGCGCCAAGGTCGGGTCTGCGTTTTCGTTTTCGGCCGTGATCGTCAGGGCTGTTGGTTCAGCCAATGTGAACGACCTAAATCCGTTGTCTTCCACAGCAACAGACTGGGTTGTTCCCAGCTCGCCGAAGGGTTGTGCTTCTGCACAGCTGCCGTTCGCGTTGGGTGCTGATCCTTCGGTCGTGCCTTCGGTAAGTGGATCTTGATCCTGCCGACCGATCCGCATGAACGCGCTCATTGGAGCGTCGTCATAGCTTTTCATCGATACGCAGTATGTGCCGATTGGGAGGTCTAGCTCGGCCCGCGCGGCCCCACCACCACCTGAATCGTCGTCAGACGCGACGATCCCGCCCTCTGAATCAAAGACATCGATCAGCGGGTCACCGGCACCACGGCCTGCTGCCTCGATCCGGACCGGCGTTGGCGCGGAGAGTGAAAATAATCCAACATAGGGCGTTTCGCCCAAAACTAACGCAAGCTGTTCGCGGTGCGCGTCTGCCGTGCTGATATCTGATGCATCTTGGGTTCCGCCGATCCATTGGCCACCAGTGCCTGACCCGCCACAAAGGTCTTGGGCCAAAGCAGGGGATGCGATCAACAGGGCGGCGATACAGGTAAGGGGCATTTTCATTTGGTAGATTCCACTTGTGGTTGCTATTTCAAGCAACCTAGCGGTTTTTGGACCGGTCTGACCAGTGCATAGCATAAAAAAGGCCGCGCCCAATTGGGTGCGACCTTTCAAATCGTTCAATGCTTTGCAGCGGTTTAGCCCTGACGGGCTTTAAACCGAGGCTGCGTCTTGTTGATTACATAGACGCGGCCCTTACGGCGCACAATCCGGCAATCGCGGTGACGCTGCTTGAGCGAACGGAGGGAGTTACGAACTTTCATGGCTCGATCCTTCATTGTCACGGCGCGGCGATTGCGCCTTGGGTTGCATTAACAGCGTCAAAAACGCTGGCGAATTCATGGTGGACGATACTGGGATCGAACCAGTGACCCCTTCGATGTCAACGAAGTGCTCTACCGCTGAGCTAATCATCCTTTGTCCGATTTGGCCAGTATCCTGTGCCCTATAATGAAATAGGACGCGGGGCTTATCCACGTCAGTCGTGCGGTCTATAAAAGGAGTCGGACGGGGGATCAAGGGCTTTTGATAATTACCTAAACTAGGCTATCAATTGGCACAAAGGAGCCGCAATGTCCCATCCTGCTTATGCTTTAGCACAGCCAGAGACGCGCACAACAAGCGTTATTTTCGCGTCTCCGCATAGTGGTCGTGATTATTCGAATGCGTTTTTGCGCCTTGCCGCGTTGGACGCGGCTGCAATTCGGTCGTCCGAGGATGCGTTTGTCGATTTGTTGTATGCAGATGCGCCGGAATTTGGTGCACCGCTGTTGTCGGCAAAGGCTCCGCGCGCTTATCTGGATTTGAACCGTGGTCTTGATGAAATGGACGCTGCCCTGATCGCAGGTGTACACCGTGTTTCGCATAACCCGCGGGTCGCTAGCGGGCTTGGTATTGTCCCGCGTGTTGTGGCCAATGGTCGTCCGATTTACGCGGGCAAGCTGACGTTGGAAGAGGCCCACTCCCGTGTCGCCAATTATTGGCGTCCGTATCACGACACACTGCAGACGTTGATTGATCAAAGCCATACTGCATTCGGTGAAGCGATTTTGATCGACTGCCATTCCATGCCGCACGAGGCGATGGACGGTATCAATGGGCCCGGTGTCGGTCGGCCAGAGATCGTGATCGGCGATAGGTTTGGTGCGGCTGCCAGACCAGCGGTTGTTGAACGTGTTGAAGCGGCATTCGGCGCAGCGGGTTTTCGTGTCGCGCGGAATATGCCATTTGCGGGAGCCTATATTGCGCAACATTATGGCCGCCCGTCGCGCCACCAACATGCGGTCCAGATCGAGATTGATCGCGCATTGTATATGGACGAGGCGACGTTGGAATTAACCTCAGGTTTTGATGACCTGCGGGCAGCCTTGAGCGATGTCATGAAAGAGATCACCGATATTGGACGCGGTACGCCGGCATCTCTCGCAGCCGAGTAGGATGGGTTTTAACCCATCTTACCTGTGATCCGACCCTAGCAATTGCCCCGCAAAGAAGTCGTCGGGGCTGTCGATCTCGACCAGTCGTCGCCTGTCGATCCACCAAAACCGGTTACCGACGTTGCGCACAAAACTACGGTCGTGGCTGACCAGCAGACAGGCGGCCTCGTGGCGCGCTAGTTCTTCTTCCAGCGCTTCTTGGCCTTCGATATCCAAATGGTTTGTCGGTTCATCCAGCAGATAAAAGTTTGGGAGTTGCAGGCGCAGAACCAGCATCGCGAGCCGCGCTTTTTGCCCACCTGACAGTTTGTGCAGCGGCGTATCTTGCATCTGAATGTTGACCCCAGCCCCCGCAAGCAGTCCGCGTGCGCGTTGGTCGCCGATGTGGAATTGTCCGGCGGTTGCCTGCATCGGTGTGTCTGTATCGTTCAGTTGGCTCAGATGCTGATCAGAATACCCCAGCGAGACCGAGGGCGCCGCCCGCACTGGGCTATCTCCACCCGTGAGTGCCCGGTGCACCATTTGTACCAGTTGCGTTTTGCCGGTGCCATTTGCGCCCAGCAGCACGATCCGATCGCCAGGCGTGATCCATTTCTCGCCAGTGTTATAAAGTGCGCGCCCGTCAGGTGTCCCCACCGCAACATTGTCGAAAGTAATAAGCGCCTTGGCGTGTGTACCTGCATTGCCAAGCTTAATTTCCCCGGCGCCCTTTTCGCGGTGGGCCGGTTTGGCGGCTGCTTCGATCTTGGCTGCGCGTTCGGTCAATTGCTTGGTTTTGGTGATCAGCAAGTCAGAGCCAGAGTTGATGCCGATGTTCTTGAGCTTGGCCGCTTGTTTACGTAATTGACTGGCCTTGTTCAGGTCATTGGCAAAACGGCGCGCGTCTGCGGCGTCGGTTTCATCAAGCGCGTCTCGGGCAGCGGTGAATGGCAGTGCGAAGTCGCGGCTGGTTTCTGCCCGCAAAAAAAGCGTGCGGGTGCAGACCGCATCAAGGAACGCCCGATCGTGGCTGGTGATAATCACCGCTACATCGCGGGGCAGGGCGCGCAGCCAGTTTTCCAACAGCCCGATTCTGTGCAGGTCAAGGTGGTTGGTTGGCTCGTCTAGCAACAGCACATCCGGTTCGGTGATCCAAGCAGCGGCCAGCATCGCGGTGCGTTGCCAGCCGCCTGATAGTTCACGCAACTGTGTCTGTTGCAAATCGTAAGGGACCGACAGATCGCCCAACACCACATCCACGCGCCAGCTTTCAAAATCGGCTTGCTCGGAGGGTAGGGCAGAGAGCACCAGATCATAGAGCGTTTGATCAAGCTTTGCATTTGGGACGTATTGCGCGACATGTCCGACGCGCAATCCGCGTGCGCGGGTGATATCGCCTTTGGTTGGCTCGGTTTCGCCCGTCATGCACTGCATTAATGTCGTTTTGCCGCGTCCGTTGGCTGCGACAAGACCGAGGCGGTCACCCTTGTTCAGGTTCAGTGTCAGGTCGGAGAATAGCGGGTCACCCAGCGTAATGCTGAGGTTTTGAAGGGTCAGGAGGCTCATGGGTGGGTCTTTCAATCGCGGGAGGATGCGCCAATTCAGGCGCAGTCGAGGCGGACCGATGTATGGTCAGCCCTGCAAACGGATTTACAGGGCGGCGCGGGGGCCATGCTGAAGTCGGCGCGTGATGCGGTTGGTCAGCATGTGTCCTCCTGTTGTGACTGGTTTCTGTTGGGTCAAGGTATCGGCGCGGGGTGCGATGGGTCAAGACCCATCCTACGTGGTTGCGCGTCACCGCAAGGCGCGGCCTTTGATGATCGCCTTTGCCCCGAATTTCTTGCGGATTTTGTCGGAAGCTTCTTCGGCTTTGGCCCGTTTGCCTGCTGTCTCTTATACACATCTGACGCTGCCGACGAATAG
>CAJXTP010000030.1 GCA_913061335.1 uncultured Loktanella sp. | reverse complement strand
TCTATTCGTCGGCAGCGTCAGATGTGTATAAGAGACAGGATCCGGTTCAAGTGTAGATCAAGGATATGGTTGCCTTCATCGGTAACAAATGGCGCATCGCCGTTCATCCGCAGGCTTGTCGTTTGACCAAGCACATCCAAGCCTATCAGCGTTTCTTCGATCAGCGTCTGGGTCGTCTTCCAGCCAAATGGAATGACCTCAACGGGCAACGGAAACGCGCCTAAGGTTTCGACCTGCTTGGATATATCGGCGATCACGATCATTTGGTCTGATGCCGTGGCCACGATCTTTTCTTGCAGCAGCGCACCGCCGCCACCTTTGATCAGGTTCAGGTTGCCGTCGTATTCATCCGCGCCGTCAATGGTAAGGTCCAGCCATTTGGCTTCGTCCAATGAGATCACTTCGATGCCGACCTCGCGCGCCAGCTGCGCAGTCCGCGTCGACGTCGGCACGCCTTGGATCCGCAAGCCTTCGTCGCGGACCAATTCACCCAAGCATTGCACAAGCCATGCTGCAGTAGATCCGGTCCCAAGCCCAACCTTCATCCCGGTTTTCACATATTCAGTCGCCTTTTTCGCGGCAACAAACTTGGCTTTGTCGATAGGGGAAAGATCGTTTGGCATGGCGGCAGCTCCAGCGGTCAATGAACATTTTGGGGCGTTATAGGACGATTTTGTGTGCGGAGCGAGGGGGAAACTTGGGCCGTCGCGCGGGATTCCTTGTTGATACGTCGCTTTTGCGCCGGACACGCAGGACGCGCCTGATAGATAACGACGTATGACAACGCCCCTGATGCTCTATTATGCGCCTGACAATGCATCGCTTTGCGTGCGGCTCGCGCTATTGGCGTTGGAGATTCCGTTTGAAACAGCGTTGGTTGATCGCAGTTGCAATGCCCAAAATGGTCCGGCCTATACGGCTCTTAATCCCAATGGGCTCATTCCAACGCTGATTACACCGGACGGCCCAATCTATGAAACTGGGGCGATATTGCTTTGGGCTGCCGACCAAAAGCCCAGCCATGTATTTCCAGCTGTTGGCAACCCTGCGCGGGCTGCCGGACTCGCATGGCTGTTCTGGCTGTCCAACACCTTACATCCGACGCTGCGCATGACGTTCTATCCCACGAAATACATTGACGCAGGTAGCGCCCCGCTGCTGCTGACCGCGACCCGCGCGAACCTGCTTGGTCACTTTGCCCATCTTGAAGCCCACGCTGACTGGCTCGACGATACGCAGGTCAGCATCTCTCACTGCTATCTCGCCCCGATGCTGAGGTGGTCTGCCCTATATGGCACAGATCAAAGCTGGTTCGATTTGGGCAAGTTCCCGCGCCTACTTGCTTTTGCAAAGCGGTTCGAAGTAACCCATGTCGCGGATCAAGCCCGTCTTGCAGAGGGTTTAGGCGGCACCATTTTTTCGGCACCCACACCGCCATGCCCCCCAGAAGGAAGTGCAACCTGATGTTTTTGTCTGTGTTCGATATGTTCAAGGTGGGTATCGGCCCATCGTCATCCCACACCATCGGCCCAATGGTCGCTGCGGCCCGTTTTCTAGACCACTTGCGCGCCCAGCCTTTTGCGGTTGCCGGGGTCAAAGCCACGCTGCATGGCTCGCTTGCGTTTACCGGTGTTGGACACGCAACAGACCGCGCCACGATCCTTGGATTGGCCGGATTTCGCGCCGATGACTATGACGTGGTCAAAGCAGACGCAGAAATGGGCCGCATCAACGCCGAGCAAACTGTGCATCCTGCTGGGCTTGCGTCACTGGTATTCAATCCAAAGACAGATTTGGAGTTTAACTACGGCCCCGCCCTGCCGGGACATGCAAACGGCATGATTTTAAAAGGCACCGACGGGCAAGGTGATGTAATCACTCAAGTCACATATTATTCAATCGGCGGTGGCTTCGTTTTGACGGCCGATGAACTGGCATCCGGCAAAGACGCCAATGATGACTTGCCAACTGCTCCGTTTCCGTTTGCGTCCGCCGCAGAGATGTTGGACATGGCCGCCCAGTCCGGCAAATCAGTTGCCGAGATGAAGCGTGCCAACGAACGGGTATGCCAGCCCGGCGTAGATCTGGACAAAGGAATCATGCGCATTTGGGAAGTCATGAGCGCCTGCATCGACCGAGGCCTTGTCACAGATGGTATTTTGCCAGGTGGTTTAAATGTTCGCCGCCGCGCGAAAGGAATTCATGATTCGCTTTTGGCGGAGCGCGGCTTGAACCAGTCGCCCCCGCATACAATCAACGATTGGATGTCGACTTACGCGATGGCCGTGAATGAAGAAAATGCGGCCGGCGGGCAGGTCGTGACCGCGCCAACCAACGGCGCGGCTGGCGTTATTCCCGCGACAATCCGGTACTGGCTCGACCATGTTCCAGGTGCCACTTCCAGCAAAGTGCCCGACTTTATGCTCACAGCTGCGGCGATTGGCGGGCTGATTAAATTCCGCGCCTCTATTTCGGGGGCCGAATGTGGGTGCCAAGCCGAAGTCGGGTCGGCCGCTGCGATGGCCGCAGCTGGGTTTTGTGCAGTGATGGGCGGAACGCCGGAACAGGTCGAAAACGCGGCTGAAATCGCGCTTGAACATCATCTTGGCATGACATGCGACCCTGTCCGCGGGCTGGTTCAGATCCCTTGTATCGAACGCAACGGTTTGGGTGCGATTAAGGCTGTGTCCGCAGCATCATTGGCATTGCGCGGTGATGGGCATCATTTGGTCCCACTTGATGCGGCGATTGAAACGATGCGTCAAACTGGTGAAGACATGTCAGAGAAGTACAAAGAAACTGCGCTTGGCGGTTTGGCTGTGAATGTCCCCAATTGCTGACAAAAATATGAAGGGTTAAAACCCATCCTACAAATCGCTGCAGCTGTGGTGTAATGTAGGATGGGTTTTAACCCATCATTGCTTTGACCAATACGTCCAGTGATCGCCGTGGCAGAACAAGTAAAACTGCTCCCTCCGCCGACAGCGTTACTGCAGGTCCAAGCACTTCGTTCGATGCACTGGTGAAGCCTAAAGTATCAAATACTTGACCATGCACAGGCCAGCGCAGACCCGTTCCCGATACCCGCGCAGTCGCAAGTGGCATCAAAGACAGTCGCGACCCAATATCTAACCCGTTTAAGACAATCCCATCTCGCGGCACGATCGCGGTCACGTCCTCAGTCCCAATCAGAATCAGCCTCCGCCCTCCAAATCGCCCCATCACGTTGAGAACTGCCAACGTATGGTCGAGCCTGCCACCCGAAAACCCAACCGCAAAGACAAGCGGCGTATCCACAAGCCGCCACGCCTTTTCAAAGTCAACGGTATCTTGTTCGGAGACGTGATGCAGCAGATCGGCGTATTCGAGTCGCGCGGCGTCAGATATACTGTCTAGATCACCGATAACTGCTACGGGTCTGATCCCCGCAGCTAATAGATGATCGGCACCACCATCGACTCCTACAAAGCTTGGCGCATAGCTTTGTAAAATGTTAAGGTCTTGTGGTCCAAGGTCAGCACCACCGACAAGGGCAACCGGATCAAAACTGTGAACAATCAATGCGACCACCTGTCATTACGCGCATATTTGGAAACATTCCTTAAAAGCGCCTTGAATTAATACCGAGTTTTACCCGTTGTTGTGCCGGATTGCGAACCAATTGATGGTAAACGTATCCTCACTGGGTTTGGTAGAAAGCGAGCAAAAGAATGGTAGATTCGAGCAAGATTCTTACCGTATCATATGGCACTTTTTCGTGCACCTTGGAGGGATTTGACGATTCCTTCGGCACGATGAAAGCGATCGCGGAGTATTTCCGCGATTTAGCAGCCGATGACCGGTATTTTGGGGCAGAGCCCCCCGCACCTGATGTACAGATGTTGGCAAAAATCGCCGAGCGTGAAATCACACGCCGCGTCGATGCCAGCACGACAGATGGCGGCATCGTGCTGCGTGCACAGCAAGCCCCAGCGCCTGCTATGCCGCCGCAAGTTATACGTCCTGATCCAATACAAGTTGCTGCTGCATCTGTGGCGCCACAAGTAGCTATGGAACCAGCCTATATGGCTGACATGGATCAAGGTTTTGAGACAGCCCACTCTGACGCGACGGCGTCTGAGGCGGAGCTTGTTGCAGGGCTGGAGGCCGAGGAAACTGTTTCCTCACCGCTCGTGGCCTCCGGTCAAGCGACACTTGCGCACGCAGCTCCGGCTGACATCGCGCCAGAACATACGACACACCCCGACGCGCAAAGTGTCGCGGCCAAGTTGCAGCGTATTCGCGCCGTTGTCGGGCAATCAGATAGCCCTGAAGCCGCGGAATACAATGAAGATCAGTATGCCCCTGAGATGCCAAACATCGCGGACGCAAACACGATGGACATTAATATGTCGGACGACGCTGGTTTCGAAGTTGAATCGGAAGAACTAGCAGAGCCGATGCCACCAATAGCGGACGAGCCCGAAAAGCTGGACGCTCCTGTTGATTTGTCCGAAGCAGCACCGATTGATGCCGCTGAAGATGATGATGCACTGCTGAGTAGCTTGACAGCCAAGATGGCCCAGCCAGTCCCAGATGTTGAAGATCACATAAACGACGTGCAAGAGTCGGCAAAAGAATCGATCGATGCGATTGTCAGAAATGCGGAAGCGACGGTAGCTCCAGCCGATGCAAAACCGGTAATTCGTGCTCAGGTTCTGCGTTTGCGCAAATCCAATTTGCCGCAGGACGAACTTGCAAAGGCGTCAGCTGACTCCTTTGCATTCGTCGAAGACGATCTAGAAGATAACTATGACGAAGACGTGCTTGATGTCGCCAAACTTGATGGTTTCGAGGACCTCGATGCCGTCGCGGCCCCTGCAGAAACAAGCTTGTCTGCGGACGAAGAAGCCGACCTTATGGATGAGCTGGCAGAAGTCGAACGTGATTTTGCCCCGAAAACGGCCGACCCTGAGACTGCTGCCCCTGAAACACCCGAGCAAGACACGCCAGTCGCAAAAGTACGCAACAGCCTGCCTGAAACTGACGATAGTACTTTGTCACATATTCTGGATCAAACGGATCAAGAACTGAACGAACCAGAAGGCAGTCGTCGGCGCAATGCAATTGCACAGCTTAAGGCGGCCGTAGCCGCTACGGAAGCAGCCCGCCAATTGGGTGACCACACTGACCCAGACACGCAAGTTGAAGATGCGTTCCGCGGTGATCTTGATGAAGTTGTGCGACCACGGCGCCCTGCCCGGGTTGAAAAGCCAGTTGAGCGCACTGCTCGTCCGCGGCCAAGCCCGCTTAAGTTGGTCGCCTCTCAACGCGTCGACACGCCGGATGCGGCACCAATCAGTGATGTCGCTGTGGCCCCGCGCCGTGTGGCCACTCCTGTCGAACAAGTGAGCGTCGTGGCTGCCAGCAACTTTGCTGAGTTTGCGGAAAATATGGGGGCGACTGCTTTACCCGATTTGCTTGAAGCAGCCGCAGCATACACTGCGTTTGTTGAAGGGTCCGAGGATTTCTCTCGCCCTCAAATCATGAAGAAGGTGCAGCTAACGTCTGACGTGGAGTTCAGCCGCGAAGATGGGCTGCGGTCGTTCGGAACGCTTTTACGTGAAGGTCGTATCAGCAAGGTTCGCAACGGACGGTTTCAAGTGTCAGACGAGACACGGTTCCGGCCAGAAACCAAAGCGGGCTAACTAAACTAACCATAACGAAGACGAAAGGCGGGGGACAAAATCCCCCGCCTTTTCATATGATACGTTTGCGTTAAGCCAATCGAAAAAGTAATCTGCGGCCCGCAGGGACGCAGTCAATCAGGTCAGGCTTGGTCGTCCGGCGCGTCCGGATCGGCTTGGCCAATTCCCATAAACACTCTCTTGAATGGGAAAACCCACGCGATGCCTAGGAATACATAGATCGCAAATTCAATTACCAACGGCGCGCGCGTTGCCACGCTCATCACCATCACGGCAACCAAGATGTAGACTGGCAGGAACACCACCAGCAAAAAAAGCGACCAACGCCGTCGTTGTTTGTATGTCAGTGCCATATCAATCCGCAAATGGGTCAGTCACAAGGATTGTATCCTCGCGTTCTGGTGACGTGGAAACGAGGGCCACAGGGCAATCGATCAGCTCTTCGATGCGGCGCACATATTTGATCGCTTGCGCAGGCAATTCGGCCCAAGACCGCGCGCCTTCCGTGCTTTCCGACCAACCAGGCATCTCTTCATAGATTGGCACACAGCGCGCCTGATCCATTGCCGCAGTAGGCAAATAGTCCAATGTTTCGCCGTCCAACGCGTAACCGACACACATCTTCAAGGTCTCAAACCCATCCAGAACGTCAAGCTTTGTCAGGCAAATGCCCGTCACACCGGACGTCGCACAGGTTTGGCGCAACAATGCCGCATCAAACCAACCACACCGACGCTTACGCCCCGTAGTTGTTCCAAATTCATGGCCACGCTCACCGAGGCGCTGTCCATCCGCATCGTCGAGCTCGGTTGGAAACGGCCCTTCGCCCACACGCGTCGTGTAGGCCTTAACGATTCCCAAGACATAATCGATCGCCGTTGGACCAAGCCCAACGCCAGTGGCCGCCTGCCCCGCAATCACGTTGGACGACGTCACAAACGGGTAGGTTCCGAAATCAACGTCCAACAATGCGCCTTGCGCGCCTTCGAACAAAATTCGCTTACCGGCTTTGCGTTTGTCGTTCAAAACTTTCCAAACGGGTGCGGCGTATGGCAATATTTTGGGCGCAATCGCACGCAGATCGGTCAGCAGCGCTTCGCGGTCAACCTCTTCGAAACCCAAACCACGGCGCAGCGGATTATGGTGCTGTAACGCACGGTCCACGCGGGCCTCAAGCGTTGCATCATCCGCTAGATCTGCCACACGGACTGACCGCCGGCCAACTTTATCTTCGTATGCGGGTCCAATTCCACGGCCTGTGGTCCCAATTTTGGTCCCCTTGCTCGCAGCCTCTTCTCGCAACCGATCAAGTTCGCCGTGAAGTGGCAAAATCAACGGCGTATTTTCCGCAATCATCAGGTTTTCTGGGTTGATTGTGACGCCCTGCGCCTCAATCGTCGCGATCTCTTTCATCAGGTGCCACGGGTCAAGCACGACCCCGTTCCCAATAACCGAAAGCTTACCACCGCGCACGACGCCAGATGGCAGCGCATGTAGCTTGTAAACTTTGCCATCAATCACAAGGGTGTGGCCAGCGTTATGCCCCCCTTGGAAACGCGCAATCACATCTGCGCGCTCGGACAGCCAGTCCACAATCTTGCCTTTGCCTTCATCGCCCCATTGGGCGCCCACGACGACGACGTTTGCCATTGCTTTCAGTCCTTAATCTTCAATCCCGTCCCCCCTATATCGACACACCCCGCCGTGCGAAACCGCAAAATGCGACTGGACCACAACGCAATCGATTGGCAATGTGTGCAAGATGATAGAACGAGGTGAATTATGGGCTTTTTGATCCGCTGGGCGTTTGCCTTTTTGTTGCTGGCCGCAACCTACAATCCAACGCAATGGAATTTCGTGCGTTGGTCGATGGCAAACTATCAAAGCACGCTGTCCGTCACCGTTCTGATTGGGCTGATCTTAGTGATCGGTTATATTATTTACCTGCGCGCGACACTGCGATCCATCGGGATGTTCGGCATGTTATTGGTGCTGGCCGTTGCCGGAACCCTGCTTTGGGTGTTGTTTGATCAAGGGATCATCGACCTGACCAATCCCACGATAAATACGTGGCTTGGGATCATCGTGATGTCGCTTGTACTGGCGATTGGACTGTCATGGTCCATCGTGCGACGCAAGATTTCTGGCCAAGCGGACGTCGATGACGTGGATACCTAACGATTAGGCCCTTGCGACACCCGCCCCAAGATCATAGATAACGACGAACCAGAGTTTAATTACAGGCCTGCCATTCATGGAAAACGTCGTCCTTGTCATCCACTTGATCCTCGCACTTAGCTTGATTGGGGTTGTGCTGATGCAGCGCTCCGAGGGCGGTGGTTTAGGTATTGGCGGCGGTGGCGGCGGTGCGACAGGTGGTCGTGCCGGCGCATCTGCGATGACCAAATTCACGTGGATCTTGGCTATTGGGTTTATTTGCACATCTATCGCGATGACCATCATTGCAGCAGACAAATCTGCGGGCGCATCGGTTGTGGACCGCATCATCGATGCACCAGCGCAATCGGACGGCGCTACAGCCCCAGACCTTGGTGGCAGCTTGCTGCCTCCGTCTAGCGATGACGCACCACTGGTTCCGGCAGGCGAATAAGCCACTAGTTCTGCTAGTTTAGGCGAAATCACCTACATGATGTTGCGTCAACGGTTGCGTTGACGCCCCGAATCCAGTTATCATTAACCCCCGTGAATATGCGAATTTTACGGTTCGGGTTTCCACAAAAAATTAGACCACACGAACCGCTTTCAGGGGGCATTCTTGCTATGGCACGTTATATTTTCATTACCGGTGGCGTTGTGTCCTCTTTGGGCAAAGGGCTGGCGTCTGCTGCTTTGGGCGCGTTGTTGCAAGCCCGTGGATATTCGGTTCGTCTGCGCAAGCTTGATCCGTATTTGAATGTTGATCCAGGCACGATGTCGCCCTTTGAACATGGCGAAGTATTTGTGACCGACGACGGCGCCGAAACTGATTTGGATCTTGGCCATTACGAACGGTTCACGGGCGTCGCTGCGCGCAACACTGATTCCGTGTCATCGGGCCGGATTTACTCGACCGTTCTGGAAAAGGAACGTCGTGGCGATTATTTGGGCAAAACTATTCAGGTTGTCCCCCACGTCACCAACCAGATCAAAGAATTCTTGGACATTGGTGACAGCGAAGTCGATTTCATGCTTTGCGAAATTGGCGGCACCGTGGGCGACATCGAAGGCCTGCCGTTTTTTGAGGCGATCCGCCAATATTCGCATGACCGCCCGCGCGGCCAATGCATATTTATGCACCTGACATTGCTGCCGTATCTGGCTGCATCGGGCGAGCTGAAGACAAAGCCAACGCAACACTCGGTTAAGGAATTGCAATCTATCGGGATCGCACCGGACGTGCTGGTATGCCGGTCTGAGCATCCGATTCCGACCAAAGAACGCGAAAAAATCGCTTTGTTTTGCAACGTGCGCAAAGAACATGTCGTCGCGGCCTATGACCTTAAATCGATCTACGAGGCCCCGCTGGCTTACCACGAACAGGGTCTTGATCAGGCGGTGCTTGACGCGTTCCAGATATCACCTGCTCCCAAGCCAGATTTGTCGCGCTGGCGGGACGTCTACGACCGTGTGCACAACCCCGAAGGCGAAGTTAAGATCGCCATTGTTGGTAAATACGTCCAACTTGAAGATGCATATAAATCATTCAAGGAGGCGCTTACCCACGGCGGCATGTCCAACCGCGTTAAGGTAAAGGTCGAATGGGTCGATGCCGAAATCTTTGACAGCGAAGACGCCGCCCCGTACCTTGAGGGCTATCACGCGATCCTCGTTCCCGGCGGGTTCGGAGAGCGCGGCACAGAGGGCAAAATCAAGGCCGCCCAATTCGCACGCGAACGTAAAATTCCGTATTTCGGTATCTGCCTAGGCATGCAAATGGCCGTGATCGAGGCTGCCCGTAATGTCGCGGGCATCCCGTCAGCTGGATCAGAGGAATTTGACCATGAAAGTGGTGAAAAGCGCTTTGAACCGGTCGTCTACCACCTCAAGGAATGGATCCAAGGCAATCACATGGTTGCCCGCAAAACTGATGACGACAAAGGTGGCACAATGCGTTTGGGGTCCTACAGTGCAGCCCTTGCTGAAGGGTCAAAAGTCGCCGGAATTTATGGCAGTACATCTATTGAGGAACGCCACCGCCACCGCTATGAAGTTGATACAAAGTATCGGTCTGTGCTCGAAGAAAAGGGCCTCGTATTTTCGGGCATGTCCCCAGATGGCAAGTTGCCTGAGATCGTGGAATGGACGGATCATCCTTGGTTTATCGGTGTGCAATTCCACCCTGAACTGAAATCCAAGCCATTCGCCCCGCATCCGCTGTTCGCTGATTTTGTCCGCGCTGCGGTCGAGGTGTCACGGCTCGTTTAACGAGCTTACAGGCCTGAATATAAGGACAAGCACTTGCTGTCATATCAACACGGATTTCACGCGGGAAATATGGCGGATGTGCATAAGCACAGTTTGCTGGCATGGATGCTGTCGTACCTGACCCGCAAAGATAAGCCGCTATCTTACATTGAAACGCATGCCGGACGTGCGCTTTATGATCTGTCCGATGATTTTGCGCTCAAAACCGGCGAGGCTGCGCGTGGGATCGCTGTGGCCGAAGGCTGGTTTCATGCAGATCATCCTTACCGCGAGGTTCTAACCAAGATACGCGACGATTCTGGCAAAAACGCATATCCAGGGTCGCCAATGATTGCGGCCAATCTGCTCCGTAATAGTGACCAAATTGATCTGGCTGAATTACATCCAGCAGAGGTCTTGGCGTTGCGCGATGCGATGATCCGTTATCCCGTTGGATGCCACCAGATTGATGGTTGGCAATATGCCATGTCGCGCTGCCCTCCTGATCCGCGCCGCGGCATGTTATTGGTTGATCCATCGTTTGAGATCAAGACGGACTATGAGACGATCCCTGATTTCTTTGCCAAAATTCACCGCAAATGGCCGGTTGGCATACTTGCGCTATGGTATCCGATCCTTGTGGATGATCGGCATTTGCCGATGACCAGCGCCCTCAAGGCGGCCATTCCAGACGGAACACTGCATGAGGTATCGTTTCCGCCCGCCCGACCGGGTCACGGCATGGTCGGATCAGGATTGTTCGTCGTCAACGCGCCTTACGGGTTTGACACCGAGGCCGCGTGGCTATCAACCAAATTCAAGGAGCTGAAATAATGGCCAAAGGATATTGGGTCGCCCACGTCGATGTCACCGATCAAGACGCCTATGTGACAGGCTATATCGCATCAGCAAAAGACACATTGGCGGCATATAGCGCGACTTTTAAAGTCCGCGCAGGGCCCCGCACCGTCGTAGAAGGTGCCGCACGCGCCCGCACAGTTGTGATCGAATTCCCAAGCTATCAAGCCGCATTGGATTGCTACAACGCCCCCGAATACCAAAAAGCCAAGGCAAAACGCGACCTTGTTGCCACTGGCGATTTGGTCATCATCGAAGGTTACGACAGCTAAGGGGTTTCCGCCCCTTGCAAGCCGCCCTATATCATACAGTATGTTTGCTGATCTCCTTCGTCGTTTGACCGACCCCGCCCCTGCGCCGCTTGCGGATACTGATGCACGTTTGGCGCTTGGCGCATTGCTTGTCCGCCTTGCGCGGTCCGATGGTGACTATGCCGCCATTGAGGTCGCCCGCATCGACGCCATATTGTCCGCCCGCTATGGCCTTTCTGATCCAAGTGATCTGCGCGCCGACTGCGAATCGCTGGAAAAAGAAGCCCCCGATACTGTTCGGTTCACACGCGCCATCAAGGATGCCGTGCCTTACGACGACCGCCGCGCAGTGGTCGTGTCTATGTGGGAAATTGTGCTGGCGGATGGCGAACGGTCCGCAGAGGAAAACAGCCTGATGCGCATGATCGCCCCGATGTTGGGCGTGACCGATCAAGACAGCAATGCTGCGCGCATCGCGATTGAAGCATCTAAGTGATCGCCAGCCTGCCGATGTACGACCGCCCTGCAAACAGGTCGGCGCATGACGCGTTCTGGATGTTGGTACGCGACAACTTGCGCGCATCTGGGATCACCGCCCCTGACGCGCTAGACCGCGAAACAAATTATATGACTGGGTGGGGCCGACCTGATCTGGTTCTGGGTCAAATTTGCAACCTTCCGTTGCGCGCCAATTTTCTGGATAAAGTGACCATAATCGGGGCTGCCGACTATGGTATTTCGGATTGCCCAGCGGGGCATTACAATAGCGTTTTTCTGGTTCACCGCGACGCGGCCGGCGACACCCCGCGCGATTTCGTGAAGGCCCGTTTTGCGGCCAATAGCCTGATGTCGCATTCTGGATACGGCGCACCGCAAGCTTGGGCACAAAGCAAAGGTTGCCTGTTTCGCGCCCCAATGATTACCGGATCTCATGACCGCAGTGCTGCTATGGTTGCTGATCGCCGTGCCGACATCGCCGCGATTGACGCGCAAACATGGATGCAGCAACAGCGCGATATGCCTCAAGCAGCTGATCTTCGGGTGGTTGGCGTAACCGGTCATGCGCCATGCATGACGTTCATCACGCATCAAGGCCAAGACCCCGCAACCCATTTTTCATCCATTGCAGACGCGATTGCGGGTCTTAATGAACAAGATCAAGAATCACTTGGTCTAAGACAGATCGTATCGTTACCGGATGCCGACTATGATCTGCCAATGCCGCCCTTGCCTCAAACTATTGACGCCTAACGCTGCGGAAAGTCGCATCCGCCCGTTGCTAATGCGCATAAAATAGGCCCTACTCATCGGTGGAATAACGAAAAGCTACAAACCCAGTGACAACAGACACACCAGTCATCGAAATTCGCGACCTTCATAAATCCTATGGGGCTTTGGAAGTGTTGAAAGGCGTCGATATTTCTGCGCCTGCGGGTCATGTCGTATCATTGATCGGGTCTTCGGGCTCCGGCAAATCCACGCTTTTGCGCTGTGCGAACTTGCTCGAAGACAGCCAACAGGGCGATGTTTTGTTTTGCGGTGAACCCGTGTCATGGAAAGGCAACGGCCTGAATCGACGGCCATCTGACCGCGCGCAGATCACCCGTATCCGCACAAACCTGTCGATGGTATTTCAGCAGTTTAACCTTTGGGCGCATATGACGATCTTGCAAAACGTCATGGAAGCCCCTGTCACTGTCCTAAAACGGGACCGCGCCGAGGTCGAAGCCTCCGCACGAAAATATTTGAACAAGGTGGGTATCGGCGACAAATGCGATGTGTTTCCGGCCCAGCTTTCTGGTGGCCAACAACAGCGCGCCGCGATTGCGCGCGCACTTTGCATGGAACCCAAGGCGCTATTGTTCGACGAACCCACAAGCGCGCTTGATCCAGAATTGGAACAAGAGGTCATCAAAGTCATCAAGGACTTGGCCGCCGAAGGGCGCACAATGATCATCGTTACACACGACATGCGGCTTGCCGCGGACGTGAGCGACCATGTGGTTTTCCTACACCAAGGGAAAATCGAAGAAGAAGGCCCGCCAGAGACACTCTTTGGGGCCCCAAAAACCGACCGGCTGCGCGGATTTCTATCTGCAACGCAGCCGACATAATATCATCAAAATCGGGAGAATAATGATGAAAAACCTTATCCTTACTACTGCGGTCCTCGCATTGACTGCTGGCGCGGCACTTGCTGACTCGCACGGCGTTATCCGTATGGGCACCGAAGGCGCCTACCCTCCGTATAACTTCCTCAACGACGCTGGCGAAGTTGACGGCTTTGAGCGCCATTTGGGCGACGAGCTTTGCTTGCGCGCTGAACTGACTTGCGAATGGGTTACAAACGAGTGGGACAGCATTATCCCAAACCTCGTGTCCGGCAACTATGACACAATCATCGCAGGCATGTCCGTCACAGACGAGCGCATGGAAGTCATCGCATTCTCCGAGCAGTACACACTGCCCGATCCATCATCATTCTTGACAATGAACGATGCGACAGACCTGACAACCGGCGTGATTGCAGCTCAGTCCGGTACGATCCAAGCCGCATACGTTGCATCCACGGGTGCAACCCTTTTGGAATTTGCAACACCTGACGAAACAGTTGCAGCTGTGAAAAATGGCGAAGCAGACGCGGTTCTGGCTGACAAATCTTTCCTGATGCCAATCGCAGAAGCAGACTCTGAGCTGTCCTTGGTGGCCCAAGAGGTCATGATCGGCGGCGGCATCGGTATCGGCATGCGCCAGTCCGACGCTGAACTGAAAGCAAAGTTCGACGCAGCAATTATGTCCATGAAAGCAGATGGTACATTGAACGCGCTGATCGCCGAATGGCTTCCAGACGCTGGCCTGTTTGAATAAACCAAATCGCGCGCTCCGGTCGCATGATCGGGGCGTGCACCCTGCCTCGCTTTTTTCCAATTACTCACTATCCAACCCTTTTAGACGGGTGTTCACATTTTTTCATATTGCGCCGATCCATCAACCCTTGAAGGCTTTACGTGGCTGTCGTGTTACCTGACCACAGGCAAGCACATGGGGCTGTATTGGTCGTTTGGCACCGTGCTTTTGCTGCTTGCGATAACGGCCCCTGTCGCCTTGGCCTTTGGCTTTGGCGGTGCATCGGCGGCCCGCAGCAATATCGCGCCGCTCCGCTGGTTCGGCAAATCATACATCGCGATTGTACGTGGCATCCCCGACATCGCGTTTTTCCTGTTCTTCGTTATCGCACTTGATCAAGGCCTCGAATACCTGCGCCACAAGTGGAAATGCCCTGATTGGACTGACTCCATCCGTCAGGGCAACGATTTTGTCGTTTGCACCGCAGCCAAACTACCCTTGGGCAATTCACCGCAATGGATCCACGAAACATACGGCTTTATGCTCGCGGTTCTGACGTTCTCAATTGTCTTTGGCGCGTTTGCCGCCAACGTGTTGTTTGGCGCGATGCGCGCCGTCCCACATGGACAGTTGGAGACCGCCGAAGCCTACGGCATGACCCGCCGCCAAACTTTCTGGCGCGTACTTGTGCCCCAAATGTGGGTCTTTGCCTTGCCCGGCCTGTCGAACCTGTGGATGGTGCTGATCAAAGCCACCCCGTTATTGTTCCTGCTCGGCGTTGAAGATATCGTGTATTGGTCGCGCGAACTTGGCGGCACCAAAACGCCGCGCTTTACCGACTATCCGCATGCTGACTGGCGGATGTGGTATTTCTTCTTTTTGCTCGTATTCTATCTGTGCTTCACCAAAGTATCTGAGCTTGTGCTCGACCGGATCATGGCGCGCCTGACCCATGGCCAAGCCACAGCTGGTGGCGAAGCCCAACGCAAGGCGGCCGCATAATGGAAGACTGCATCCAGACCATCATGGACTACGGCCTGCGGTCCCAAGGGGTCGGCGAACGCTTGTTACCACGCACTGATTTCACCCTGTGCCAGCAGTTTACGCTGATCGGGTCTGGCATGATCTGGAACATTTATTTTGGCATCTGCGCGTTGATCGCAGGATTTTTCCTCGCAACAACACTGGCATTGGGCAAAACTGCCCGTTCCGCATGGCTGCGCAAACCAGCCGAATGGTTCATCTTTTTGTTCCGTGGCTCGCCGCTGTTCATCCAGTTTTTCTTTGCATACTTCCTGTTCTTATCGCTCAAAAGCGTTATTCCGTTCTTCTCGCCACTGACGTCCGCATGGCTTGGGGCATTGGTTGTGCTGTTTTTCAACACGTCTGCCTACACAGCCGAGATATTCTATGGCGCGCTGCAATCGATCCCCAAAGGTGATACCGAAGCTGCTGATGCCTACGGTCTGCAAGGTTGGTCGCGGTTCCGCCGTGTAATCTGGCCCACAATGCTGCGGCTTGCGTGGCCTGCGTATACCAACGAGGCGATCTTTTTGTTCCATGCAACAACGCTTGTGTTCTTCAGCGGTTTTCCGGCGAAACAACAAAAAGGTGACGCGCTCTATTACGCGAGCTATTTTGCGGATAAGACATTCAACCCGTTTGTGCCCTACCCCATTCTGGCGATGTATTTCATCATCCTCACGCTGATCGTCATTTCCATTTTTGGCGCCGTCAACGCACGGCTTAACCGCCACCTCCCCCAAGAACGGCGTGCAAAAATCAAGTTCCGTCCCCAAATTATTAGGTAAATCATGAGCTGGCTCGACGATCACCCCGAAGTACGCAACGTCCGGTGTGGTGCTGCTGATCTTAATGGCCAAGCCCGTGGCAAACGTGTTCCACGGCGCTTCGCAGCCAAGCTAGAGGAAGAAGGCACGCGGTTTCCGCTGTCCGTTCTGAACCTTGATATCTGGGGCGAAGACATCGACGACAGCCCGCTGGTGTTCGAGTCCGGCGATGCGGACGGCGTGTTGCTGCCAACCGAGCGGGGCTATGTCCCCATGCCGTGGCTGTCGTCCCCGTCTGCAATCCTACCGCTGTGGTCATTCCACGAGGACGGCACGCCATTTGACGGTGATCCGCGCCACGCGCTGGCCAATGTGGTGGCAAAGTATACCGCCCTTGGCCTGACCCCCGTTGTCGCGACAGAGATGGAATTTTATCTGATCGACGACAGTGGCCGCGAAATCCGGCAACCGAAATCGCCAAAATCGGGCAAACGCCGTGCAGGTGCCGAAATCCTGTCGCTGCGCGCGCTTGATGCTTTTGATAAGTTTTTCAACGATCTTTACGATGCCTGCGACGCGATGGGTATTCCTGCAGAGGCCGCTATTTCCGAAGGTGGCATTGGCCAGTTCGAGGTCAATCTGGAACACGTCCCAGACGCGCTCAAGGCCGCAGATGACGCTTGGCTGTTCAAGATGCTGGTGCGTGGATTGGCCCGTAACCACGGCATGGCCGCGTCATTTATGGCAAAACCTTACGCCGATTACGCGGGCAACGGCCTGCACACCCATTTCTCGGTGCTCGACAAAGATGGCGATAACGTCTTTGCCAACGACACATTTGAAGGGTCCGACATCTTAAAGCAGGCGATCGCGGGCTGCCTTACTGGTATGCCAGAGCTCGCACTGATTTTTGCACCGCACGGAAACAGCTATGAACGGCTGGTCCCCGGTCAACATGCGCCGACATCCATTTGCTGGGCCTACGATAATCGTACCGCGTCCATTCGCGTGCCCGGTGGCAGCTTTAAGGCGCGGCGGATTGAACACCGCGTGGCAGGTGGCGATGTGAACCCATACCTGTTTTTGGCCGCCGTACTTGGGTCTGCCTTGATCGGCATTGAGGACAAAATGCAGGCCCCAGATCCGATCGCGGGCAGCGCCTATGATCAAAAGCTGCAGCAATTGCCCAGCACATGGGCCGACGCCATTACCGCCTTTGATCAGGGTCGGTTGTCGCGCCGCATCTTTAATACCCAACTGGTCGACAACCTGCTGCGCACCAAACGGCAAGAAATGAACCACTTCAAAGAGCTGACCCCAGAAGAGCAGCTTGATCTCTACCTCGACACGGTCTGACCCGCGCTTTAGGCTAGAACAAATCAACCAACACGGTGACCAATGAAAATCGGTATTTTGCAAACTGGCCACGCGCCGGATGAAATCCAAGCGCAGCTTGGTGACCTCGATGCCATATTTGGGCGTTTCTTGGCCGACGAAGGTTTCACAGTCGAAGCTTTCCATGTCGTCGACATGGAGTTTCCTGCAAATGTGCAGTCCTGCGATGGATGGCTGATCACGGGGTCCAAGCATGGCGCATATGAAGATCACGCATTTATTCCTCTGCTTGAGGACTTCATTCGCGCTGCGAAAACCGCAGATGTGCCGATGGTTGGAATCTGCTTTGGCCACCAAATCATTGCACAAGCACTTGGCGGCAAAGTCGTCAAATTTGATGGCGGATGGGCCGTCGGGCGACAAATATACAAATGGGGTGACGATGAGATCGCATTAAATGCGTGGCACAAGGATCAAGTCGTAACCCTGCCCGCAGGTGCCCAAACGATTGCCAGCAACGATTTTTGCGAAAACGCCGCCGTGGTATACGGTCGCCAAGCATTTACCGTGCAACCACATCCTGAATTTGGCGATCAGATGATTGCTGGGTTGGTAACGCTACGCGGCCCCGGTGTGGTTCCCGACCCATTGTTAGCCGCCGCGCAAGCCAACATAGGTAAACCCAATGCAAACCGACAACTGGCCGCAATGGTCGCCCAGTTTTTCCGCGAAAGGCGCGTATCATGAGCTGGATTAATGACATTCCTGCCGCCGCCCAAACCTATTTGGAAAACAACCGACTGGACGAGGTCGAATGCGTGATCGCCGACTTACCCGGTATTGCGCGGGGCAAGGCTGTGCCAGCATCCAAATGGGAAAAACAGCCCTATTTCCACCTGCCAAATTCGATCTTTTTTCAAACCATTACCGGCGATTGGGGCGAGGCCGCTGGCCCCGGCGGTTTTACTGAACCTGACATGACCCTCAAACCGGACATGGCGACCGCAAGTGCCGCGCCGTGGGCCGATGATGGTACTTTGCAAGTCATCCACGATGCGTTCGACCAAAAAGGCGACCCTGTTGAATTTGCCCCGCGCAATGTGCTCAAACGCGTGGTCGATCTTTACCACAAACAAGGATGGACCCCCGTGGTCGCACCCGAAATGGAATTCTATTTGGTCGCGCGCAACATTGATCCGGCCAAGCCGATTGAGCCTATGATGGGCCGCACAGGCCGTCCAGCCGCGGGCCGCCAAGCCTATTCAATGTCAGCGGTCGACGACTATGGTCCCGTGATCGACGACATCTATGAATACGCTGAAATTCAGGGGATCGAGATTGACGGCATCACGCAAGAAGGCGGCGCAGGTCAGCTTGAGATCAATTTGCGGCACGGTGATCCGATCGCCCTTGCCGATCAGGTGTTTTATTTCAAGCGGTTGATC